>JBBDSM010000133.1:0-3780 GCA_040904945.1 Gemmatimonadota bacterium | reverse complement strand
TACGCCGAGCTCCTCGAGGAGGGTCGCGAAGAGGAGGCCGGTCGCTTCGCCGGAGCCGCCCTCGGCATCCTGACGGTGGTGGCGGCGACGGTCGTTCTCATTGGCTGGGCCGTGGCGCCGTGGCTCGTCGGACTCTTCTTCCCGACGTGGGATCCCGGCAAGCAGGCCCTCACCGTCACGCTCATCCGGATTCTCTTTCCGATGACGGGGATCCTGGTCCTCTCGGCGTGGGCGCTCGGCATCCTGAACAGCCACAGGCGCTTCTTCGTGTCGTACGTCGCGCCGGCTTTCTGGAACGTGGCCATGATCGCGGCCATGGCGGGTGGGGCGTTCTGGCTGGGCCTCGAAAACGAGGGCCTCGTCGTCGCGCTGGCGTGGGGTGCCCTGGTCGGGGGAGTGTTGCAGCTCGCCTGGCAGGTGCCCTTCCTCCTGCGACACATGCGGGGCTTCGTCCTCTCGGTCGATCCGAAGGTGCGCGGGGTCCGCGAGGCCGTGACCAACTTCGTGCCTGTGGTCGCGGCACGCGGCGTGGTCAACCTGAGCGGATGGATCGACCTGATCCTGGCGGGCCGCCTGGCGTCCGGGGCGGTGGCGGTTCTCGGGTACGCGCAGACGTTCTACGTGCTCCCGATTTCACTCTTCGGGATGAGCGTGGCGGCCTCCGAACTTCCCGAGCTGTCTCGCATGCGGGGGGAGGCTGAGCAGGTGCTGGGCGCCCGGGTGGCGGGCGCGCTCCGGCGCGTCTCCTACTTCTTGATTCCGTCGGCCATCCTCTACGTGCTCATGGGCGACGTGGTCATCGCCGCGCTCTACCAGACCGGGGCATTCGGATCGACCGAGACGCTCGTGACCTGGGCGGTGCTCGCGGCCTACGCGCTAGGGCTTCCGGCGTCCGCTGCCTCGCGCGTCCTGTCGTCGGCGTTCTACGCGCTGCGTGACGCCCGAACCCCCGCCCGGGTCGCCTACGCCCGGGTCGCGGTCTCGACGCTCGCGGGCGTGTCACTGATGCTGCCCCTCGACCGTGTGGGATTTTCCGGACTCCGGCTAGGAGCGGCGGGGCTGGCGCTGGGCGCGAGCCTGGGCGCCTGGCTGGAGCTGGGCCTCCTGCGTCGGTCCCTGGGACGGCGTCTCGGTCCACACGGCCCCGGTATGGCGCCCATGCTGCGCTTCACGGCCGGAGCGACCGCCGCCGCCGGGGTGGCGGTCTTCCTGCAGGGCGTGGCGCCGGACGTGCACCCGATTCTGACCGCGGTGATCACGCTCGTTCCGGGTGGCCTCGTCTACCTGGCCGTCGCCGGCGTACGCCGCCCGCGCACGGTTCCGGGCACGGACGCATCGGAGAGCGGGGGGAGCGCCTGATGCCGGTCGAAAAGGACGCGCTGCCCCGACTCTCCACCAAGCCCGGCGTCTATCTCTTCAAGGACGATCGAGGGCGGGTGCTCTACGTCGGCAAGGCGAAATCGTTGAGGCCGAGGGTTCGCAGCTACTTCCAGCGCTCCGCCGACCTGAGCGCGAAGAACCGTGAGCTCATGCGGCACGTGGAGGGCTTCGACACCATCGTGGTCGGATCCGAGGCCGAGGCGCTGATCCTGGAAGCGAACCTGATCAAGGAGCACCGGCCGCGCTTCAACATCCTGCTGCGGGACGACAAGCAGTATCCCTACATCAAAGTGACCGTCCAGGAGCCGTTCCCCCGGGTGTTCGTCACCCGTCGGGTCGTCAACGACGGTGGCCGCTACTTCGGTCCCTACACGTCGGTCGGGCCCATGCGCCAGGCGCTGGAGGTCATCAAGCGCCTGCACACGGTCCGGTCGTGCCGGTACGACCTCATGCGTGAGACGCCCGACCGGCCCTGTCTCGACTACCACATCGGGCGGTGCCAGGCGCCCTGCGTCGGCCTCCAGTCGGAGGAGGATTACCGGGCCATGATCGACGAGATCGTGCGCATCCTCGAAGGGGATACCGAGGCGCTGCGGGAGCACGTCGAGGCCCGCATGCGCCAGGCCTCGCGTGAGCTGGAGTTCGAGCGGGCGGCGAACCTCCGCGACGTGCTCGGCGGCCTGGACGCCATCGCCAGCGAGCAGCGGGTGCAGCGCGCCAGGGGCGGCGACTTCGACGTCGTGGGGGTGGCTCGTGATGGCGAGCTGGGCGCCAGCGCCGTGCTGCGGGTCCGGGCCGGACTCCTCCTCGGTCGGGAGGCGCAGCGCTTCACCGGGCTGGAGGACGCTCCGGACGACGAGCTCCTCGGCTCACTCCTCTCCCGCTACTACCTCGGCACGGGCGACGCCGGCATGGCCGACCTCCCGCGCGAGGTGCTGCTCCCCGGAGACTTCGAGGATCGCGACGTCCTGGCCGACGTCCTCTCGGAACGGGCCGGGCGGGCCGTGGCTCTGAAGATTCCGAAACAGGGCGAAAAGCTCAGGCTCGTCGAGTTGGCGGAGCAGAATGCGCGTCAGCTGCTTGAAGACCGCGTGACGGCGATGGCCTACGCGGCGGACCGCGCCGACGACGCCCTCTTCAGCTTACAGGACGAGCTCGACCTCAAGGTCGTCCCGCGCCTGATGGTCTGCTTCGACGTCTCGCACATGCAGGGAACCGACACCGTGGCCAGCGCCGTCGTGTTCGAGAATGGCGAGCCGAAGCGCTCGATGTACCGACACATGAAGATCCGCGGGGAGTGGGGCAACGACGACTATCGGTCCATGCACGAGGCGGTCCAGCGGTACTTCGCCAAGTGCGTCGAGCGCGAGACGCCCGTGCCCGACCTCGCCGTCATCGACGGGGGCAAGGGCCAGCTCGGCGCGGCGGTCGCAGCGCTCCGTGGGATGGACCTCGACGACGTGGCCGTGGTCGCCCTGGCCAAGCGCGAAGAGGAGGTCTTCCTTCCCGGTCGTTCGGAGCCCGTGATGCTCGATCGCCGCGACCGGGCGCTCCATCTCCTCCAGCGGATCCGGAACGAGGCCCACCGATTCGCGGTACGATACAACCGGAAGCTACGCAGCCGGCGCACGATCCGGAGCGAGCTGGCCGACATTCCCGGCGTGGGACCCAAGCGCCAGGAGACGTTGCTCAGACGGTTCGGATCGCTCCGGGGCGTGAAGGAAGCGTCCCGGGAGGAGATTGCGCGAGTCCCAGGCTTCTCGGAAGCCCTGGCCAGCCGGATTCTGACCTATCTGGGACGCTGAAGCGGCAAGCTCCTTGCATGTTGATTCCGTGGCAGGAACTCTGGAGACCTTGGCGTCATTCCGAGGGCCTCCTAAGTTACCCAGTCTTCCCCCCAATACATGACCCAATGGAGGTTCCAAGGATGAAGATCCGCTATGGACTCGTCCTGGCAGCAGCGCTCGGACTCGGTCTCACCGGTTGCGCGTCAGGTGGCGGCGGCGGTGGTGGCGGTGGCGGCGACGTCGCCGGGATGATCGCCGAGGCCTCGGGTAACGAGGGTGTGCCGCCGCGCGAGACGGAGAACACCGACCAGGCTCGGGAGCTCATCGAGTCTGCGGAGGACGCCGGCAGCCCGGCCGCGGCAGCACCGCTCTACTCCCAGGCCCTGGCCGCCGCTGAAGCCGAGATCGCCGCGAGCCCGGACAACCCGCTCGGACACCGGCTCGCCGCCATCGCCAGCCTGGGGCTCGAGAACTATCAGGAAGCGGGCGCGTTCTTCGACCGCGCCGGAGAGCTCTACCCCCTCTACGAATTCCAGGACGCGGGGATGCGCGAGCAGACCTGGATCGACCTCTACAACCAGGCGATGCCGCTCATCGGCGAGGCGGAGTACGA
>JBBDSM010000132.1:19579-22775 GCA_040904945.1 Gemmatimonadota bacterium | reverse complement strand
CTGCGACCTACCGATTATGAGTCGGCTGCTCTAACCAACTGAGCTACGGGCCCGAACGGCGTAAAGATACGCATCGCGACGCGGCGCACCACGGGAGGGACGGTGAGTCCCTGGATATCGACCGTGCCACGGCTACCTTTGTCGCATTCCGCCGGCCCCCAGGGGCGGCGTATTTCCCGCTCAGAGGGAGACTCTCGGTGTGAGAGTGCTCATCGTCGGCGCGGGCGAGGTCGGCTTCCACCTCGCGCAGCGCCTCTCCGAAGAGAAGCAGGACGTGGTCCTGATCGAAGCCGATCCGGACCGCGCCGACTTCGCCCAGAACCAGCTGGACATCCAGACCATCGTCGGCAACGGCGCTTCGATGTCCGTCCTCGACGAGGCCGGGGTGAAGGACGCCCGGGTGATCATGGCCGTCACGAGCCGGGACGAGGTGAATCTCATCGCCTGCCTCACGGCCAAGAAGCTGGGCGTGGACTATACGGTCGCGCGCATCTCCAATCCCGAGTACTACGATCGGGGGTCCGTGCTGTCGCGCGAGCAGATGGGGATCGACCTGATGGTGAATCCCGAGCGCGAGTGTGCCTGGGAGACCTACCAGCTCCTCCAGAGCGCGGCCGCGACCGACGTGGCGCACTTCGCCGAAGGTCGGCTGCAGCTCATCGGCCTGAGGGTCCTGAAGGGCGCGCCCGTCGCCGGCAAGTCCATGCAACAGCTCGGGCGCGAGCTCGCGGGGAACCATTTCATCACGGCGGCCATCGTACGCAACGGCGTGACGGAGGTCCCGGGCCCCGATTCGACCATCGAGGTCGGCGACCAGGTCTACATGATCGCGCCGACGGACGAGGTGGCGCTGATCCCGCCGCTCGCCGGCCACCCGCGCTTCGCGCTCAAGCGGGTGATGATCGCCGGGGGCAGCACCGAAGGCGTCTACCTGGCCAAGGTCCTGGAGCAGCACAAGATCGAATGCACGATCCTCGACCGTGACCGGCGCCGATGCGTGGACATGGCCGCGGAGCTGCCGCGATCGCTCGTCCTCCACGCGGACGCCACCGATCTGGAGCTCCTCGAGATGGAGGGCGTCGCCGGCATCGACGGCTTCGTTGCCGCCACCGGGAACGACGAAACGAACCTGCTGTCGAGTCTGCTGGCGAAGTCCATCGGGGCGCGTAAGGTGGTCAGCCTCATCGACAAGTTCGAGTATCTGCCGCTGGTGCCCCGGGTCGGTATCGACGCCAGCGTTTCGCCGCGGGTCTCCACCGTCAACGCGATCCTCCGGTACGTGCGGCGCGGACGCGTCATCACGGTCGCCAGCCTCGCGGGAATCGACGCCGAGGCCATCGAGTTCCAGGTGGACGCCGACGCCCCCATCGCGGGCAAGGCGCTCAAGGATATCGGCTTTCCGGAGTCGGGCGTCGTGGGCGCGATTCTCCGGGACGGAGAGATCATCACCCCGCGCGGCGACGACCGGATCCTCCCCGGTGACGACGTCATCGTCTTCGCGCTGCCCGAGGCGATGGACGACGTGCAAGCCCTCTTCGCCTGATGTCGCTCCGCAAGGTCGCCAACGTGGTCGGCCTGCTGCAGGTCTTCCTGGCGCTCTTCATGGCCACGGCGGGCCTGGTCTCGCTGGGCTACGGGGAGCCGGCCGGCGTGGATATCCTGGTCGCCGCGCTGGCCACGTTCCTCGTCGGTGGGACGGTCTATCGCGCGACGACGTTCCAGGGCGACGTAACGACCCGCGAGAGCTTCGCCATCGTGACGCTGGCCTGGACGGCCACCGCGGTCTTCGGCGCTCTTCCCTACCTCCTGACCGGCGCGATCACGTCACCGGTGGCGGCCGTCTTCGAGTCGATGTCGGGCTTCACCACCACGGGCGCAACCGTCTTCGCCGACATCGAGGCCCTCTCCCACGGCATCCTGTTCTGGCGGTCGCTGACGCACTGGCTCGGCGGCATGGGCATCATCGTGCTCGTCATTGCGGTGCTCCCCTACCTGGGCGTCGGCGGCATGCAGCTGTTCCAGGCCGAAGTGCCCGGCCCCACGCCTGAACGCCTCCGCCCCCGCATCACGCAGACGGCGAAGCTCCTCTGGCTCGTCTACGTCGGACTCACGGCCATCCAATCGCTGCTCTACATGGCGGGCGGCATGAGCCTGTTCGACGCCGTGAACCACAGCTTCTCGACCCTCGCCACCGGTGGCTTCAGCACGAAGAACGCGTCGATGGCCGCGTACCCGTCGCCGTTCATCCAGTGGGTGACGATCGTGTTCATGTACCTGGCCGGCGTGAACTTCGCCCTCCACTTCCGAGCCGCGTCGGGGAGGCCGCTCTACTGGCGAGACGAGGAGTGGCGCTTCTTCACGCTCGTCGTCGTGGGGGCAGCCCTCCTGATCGCCGCGATGAACCTGATGTCCGGAACGAACGCCTCGCTCGAGCCGGCGCTCAGGCACGCACTCTTCCAGGCCGTATCGATCATCACCACCACGGGCTTCGTGAGCGCGGACTACGAGCTCTGGGTGCCAGGGGCCCAGATGACGCTCCTCGCCCTCTTCTTCGTGGGGGGGATGGCCGGCTCGACGTCTGGAGGCATCAAGGCCGTGCGCGTCCTCCTCCTCCTCAAGCAAACGCTGAACGAGATCAGGAAGAACCTGCACCCGAGGGCCATCCTCCTCACCCGGATCGGGTCGAAGCCGGTGAAGGAGGACGTGCTCGCGCACATCATCGGCTTCGTGATCCTTTACCTGCTCCTCTGCCTCGTGGGTGCGGTGGTCATGGGCCTCATGGGCGCCGACCCGCTCACGGCGATCTCCGCCAGCATCGCGACGGTCGGGAACGTCGGCCCCGGCTTCGGAGATGTCGGAGCGTTGGACAACTACGGGTGGATGTCCTCACCCCAGCTCGCGGTGCTGTCGTTCCTGATGCTGGTGGGCCGCCTCGAGATCTTCACCGTGCTGGTCCTCTTCCACCGCGAGACCTGGAAGGCGCGGCGGTCGTACCACTGACCGTGGTCGGGCCCGCCACGGAGACGGACCCGGCGGTGGCGACAGTCGTGAGCGATCAGGGCATCCCAGGAGGCGGCACCCGCCGCTCCGTGGCCTGCTCGAACGCGTATCCCAGCTCGAGGAGCCGGGGTTCGCTGCACGCGCTCGCCGTGAAGCTCACGCCCATGGGACGCGGCTGGGGCTCGAAGCCCTCCGG
>JBBDSM010000132.1:0-19479 GCA_040904945.1 Gemmatimonadota bacterium | reverse complement strand
CGCTCGCCGTGAAGCTCACGCCCATGGGACGCGGCTGGGGCTCGAAGCCCTCCGGAAAGTCCGGCCCGCCGTCGTTCGGCACGAACCCGAACGGCACGAGGACCGTCGGATATCCCGGGCGCGCCGCGATGCCCGCCCCGCTCGACCCCGGGAAGAGCAGCGCGTCGAGCTGATGTTCCTCGAGCGCCGCGTCGATCCCGCGCTCCCCGTTCAGGAGCAGGTCCCGGGCCCGGTCGGCCTCGTATTCCGCACGCGCCACCTCGAGGTCGAGGGCGTCGGAGCGGTCGAGGTTCGCCTGCTCGTACTTCATCGAGCCGGCGTCGCGGTGCTCCAGGTTCCACTCCCTGAGCTCGGTGAGCGTCCGCACCGGCGCGTCTTCATCGAGCGTGCTCAGCCACGCGTTGAAGTCGCGCTTCATGCCGTACCAGAGCACGCTGCTCGACCCGGCGGTCATGAGGTTGGCGGCGGGATCGGGGTCTAGCACGCTCGGGATGTTCGCCGGGTCGACGATCGTCGCACCCTGCGCCCGGAGCACCGCAATCGCTTCGTCCATCAGGGCCCGTTCCTCAGGGGACAGACCGCCCCGGTAGTCGTTGGACCCGGGGATCTGCACCGAGTCGTAGTACATGGCCCGGGGGATCCCGATGCGGGCGCCCTGGAGCCCGTCCGCATTCAGGAACGGGCGGTAGTCGCCGCCTTCGGGAGGGGTGCAGACCGTGGTGGCCGGGTCGTTCGGGTCGGGCTGGGCGCTCTCGAGGGCGCCGAGGAGGATCGCCGCGTCGGTGACGGTCCGCGCCATGGGCCCCGCCGTGTCCTGATCACCGGTGATGGGGATGATGCCCCACCGGCTGACCCGGCCGACAGTCGGCTTCACGGCGGCCAGCATGTTGGCGTTCGCGGGTGACAGGATCGAGCCCGAGGTCTCGGTACCGACGTTACCCGCCCAGAAGCTCATGGCGGTCCCGATGCCCGAGCTGGAGCCGCCGGTGTTCATGACCGGCCGGCCGTCGTCACGCCCGTCCCGCGGATCACGGCGCGGGTCATACGGGTTGAGGCCGTAGCCGCCGAGCGCGCTGTAGTTCCCGGGCATCCCGTTGGCCATGAAGTTGGCCAGCTCGGTGAGGACCGTCTTCGCGATGATGACGGCCCCGGCCTCGCGCAGATTTTCGGTCACTGTGGCATCGTACGGAGGGTAGTAGCCCTCGAAGGCCAGCGTGCCGCCGCTCGTCGGGATGTCCGTCGTGTGGATGATGTCCTTCAGGGCGATGGGGATGCCGTGCAGCGGACCGCGAACCCGCCCTTCGGCGCGCTCCTGGTCGAGCCGGTCGGCCTCGGCGAGCACATGCTCGTTCACCGAGACGGTGGCATTCACCCGCTCCTCATAGAGCGCGAGCCGGATGAGGTGCGCCTCGACGATCTCCCGTGACGTGACCCTGCCCTCCTCCATCGCTTGCTGCATCTCGGGGATGGTGGCCTCGACCGGATCGAACGGCTCGGCGGGCTCAGCCGGCGACGAATCGGGACCGCACGCGGGGGCGGCGAGCGTGAGGAGCGTCATGGCGAGCATCGCGCTCGTGCGGCGGACGTCGGTGCGGTGGACCGGGCTCATCGTCTTCCTTCTCGGTTGTGATGCGGCCGGAGACGACCCGTCGCCCGGCCCTGATCGCGGCAACATGAGCGACGGGGCGCCTGTCGGCCACCCCGACCACTCGTTCGCATCGAGGAACCCGGCCGCGGCTGCCGGGGTCCTGAACAGGGTCGGCCGCCGTGCGGCCGGCCCGTTCCTTCGACCCCATCCGGAACCATGGCCAGACTCCTCCCGATCTTCCCCGCCCTGATCATGACCCTCGCCCTACCGTCCGACGGGCACGCTCAGTCCGGCCCGGAGCCGCTGGAAAGCGTCCGGAACTTCCAGGTCGTCGACGACCGACTCGCATCGGCCGGCCAGATCGCCTACGACCAGGTGCCCCAGATCCGGGAGCGTGGCTACGAGGTGGTGGTCAACCTGGCCATCGCCGACGAGGAGCGGAACGCCATGGAAGGCTTCCATGTCGCCCAGGAGGGGCTCACCTACGTGCAGATCCCCGTGGATTGGGCCGAGCCGACGCACGACGACGTGCGGAAGTTCTTCGCCGTCATGGAAGCGAACCGGGACCGGAAGATCTTCATCCACTGCTTCGCCAACATGCGGGCCTCGGCGTTCATGTACCTCTACCGGACGCTCGTCGAGGACGTCCCGGAGGGTGAGGCCCGCGCCACGCTCGACGCGGTCTGGGATCCTGCCGATCAGCCGCAGTGGGAGCAGCTGATCGCGTCGTTCAGCGAGGAGTATCGGGCCGGAGGGCTCTGAGCGACCTCAGCGCCGGACCTCAGCGCCCGACGGCTTTCCGGAGACCCTTCACCTCGGCGGCGGTCAGCGGGCGCCAACTGCCCCGTGGGAGATCCCCCAACTTGATTGGCCCGTAGCGGAGTCGCCGCAGCTTGAGGACCGGGTGGCCAACCTCGCTCATCATGCGGCGGACCTCGCGCTTCCGGCCTTCGGTCAGGACGAGCGTCAGGTGCGACACGATGGGTCCGGCGTCCAGCAGGCGCCCCCTGCTCGCGCGCGCCAGACCGTCCTCGAGCTCCACGCCCTTGGTGAGCGCCTCGACCGCCGCCCGGGCGACCACGCCCGACGCCTCGACCCAGTACTCGCGCTCGACCTCGCCGCTCGGATGCTGGATCTTGTTCGCCAGGTCCCCGTCATTCGTGAGGAGCAGCAAACCCTCGGCGTCCTTGTCGAGGCGCCCCACGTAGTTCAGCCCCGATAGCTCCTCCGGTAGCTCGTCGTAGACCGTCCTGCCGCCGTGCGGATCGCTACGGGTGGTGAGCACGCCGGGCGGCTTGTGGAAGAGAACCCAACGGGTCGGCTCGGGGGTCACGAGCTCCCCGTCGACCTCCACCTGGTCCCGCTCGGGATCGATCTTGGTGCCGAGCTCGATGGTGATCTCGCCGTTCACGCGCACCCGGCCCTGCTGCATGAGCCGCTCCGCCTCGCGACGCGACGCCCGGCCGGCCTGGGACAGGTACTTCTGGACCCGCATCTCCTCGCTCATCGCGCGTCCTCGTCGTCTGTGGAGGCCGGGCCACTTCCTTCTTCAGGCGCCGCGTGCTCGGTCTCCCCGCCCTCTTCCTCCCACCGCTCGATGGCGGTCTCCGAAGGTGCCTCGTCATGCACCTCTCCGGCGTGCTCTTCCGCGTCGTCGCCCTCGGCACCCTCGGCCTCGCCGCCCCCCTCCTCCCCGTCGTCGATCCCGAGCGGGATCCGGTCCCGCAGGACGATGGGAAGCTCCTCGGGCCGAGGCAGGTCCTCGAGGGAGCGGAAGCCGAAGTGCTCGAGGAACTGCTGGGTCGTGCCGTACAACAGCGGACGCCCGAGTCCCTCAGCGCGCCCGACCACGTCGATGAGGCCGCGCTCCTGAAGCGTGCGGATCACGCCGCTCGCTCCCACGCCGCGGATGTACTCCACCTCCAGGCGTCCGAGCGGCTGCCGGTACGCGATGATCGCGAGCGTCTCGAGCGCGGGGCCGGACAGCCGCGACGGCCGGGGCACGTTGTCGAAGCGCTCCAGATACGTCGCGAACTCGGGCCGCGTGAGGATCTGGTAGCCCTCGGCGACTTCGACGATCTCGAACGCCCGGTGGGCGTCGTCGTACTCGGCCCGGAGGGCCTGTAGTGCCTCCTCGACCTTGTCCTCGTCGAGGGTCTCGTCCGCTCGGGCGATCTCGTCGGCCGTCAGCGGCGCGTCGGAGGCGAACAGGACGGCTTCCACGATCTGCTGGGCGTTCACGCCTCGGCTCCTTCGTCAGTCTCCGTCCCGAGCTCGTCGGCGTCTTCCGCCGGGCCCGAGATCGTCACGTTGTCGTAGTCGGTGTCTTCACGTCGATAGATCCAAAGGTCCGCGAACGGCCGGGTCTGGCGGAGCACCAGGAGCCGGCGCCGGGTGAGCTCGAGCCCGGCCAGCAGCGTCATTACGCCATGCATGCGTTCCTGGAAGCCGCTCACGAGCTTCTTGAACTCGACGCGGGTCCCGCTCTTCAGCGCCTCCATGATCAGCACCGCCTTTTCCTCCATCGAGACGGTGCGCGGCGTCACCCGGTGGCGCCGGTCCCTCGGCTCAGGTAGTTGCACGGCGAGCGCGGCGTCGTACACCTCGTCCCAGGTCGTTTCCAGGGGCTCTTCCACCGCGGGACGCTTCCGGCGCACCGGCACATACCCCTTCCCGAACCGTCGGCCACGCTCGGCCTCGGCCACGCGCATCCGGTCGGTGACTTCGCGGATCTGCTCGTACTCGAGCAGGCGCCGCACGAGCTCCGCCCGCGGATCCTCGTCCTCGTCTTCCATCGGGCGCGGCAGCAGCATCTGCGCCTTGATGCGCACCAGCGTCGCGGCCATCTCCAGAAACTCACCGGCGCCGTCGAGGTCGCTCGCCGCCAGCCCACGAATCGCCTGGAGGAACTGGTCCGTGATCTTGTGGATGGGGATGTCGAGGACGTCGATGTCCTGCGTCCGGATCAGATGCAGGAGCAGGTCGAGCGGTCCCTGGAACCGCTCGATCTCCACGAGGAAGAAGCCGTCGCGCTCCGGCGCGTCGCGAGGGGCGGTCAGATCCACAGGCGTATGAAGCTGTCGGCCAGCCCCTGGAAGTAGAACACCGGATAGAGAAGCAGCCTGAACGCCCCGGGCACCAGGAAGAGCAGGCCCATCATGATGAGAAGCCCGTAGCGGCCCAGCTCCTGATACTTGTACCGCACGCTCTCGGGGAGCATGTGGAAGACGACGTGCGAGCCGTCGAGAGGCGGGATCGGGATCAGGTTGAAGAACGCCAGCAACAGGTTGATGACAATGCCGTACTCCATACCCAGCAGCGCCAGGTCGGCTACGGTACCCAGCGATCCGCCCCCCAGCATCTCGACTCTCAAGATCACGATGGCCCCGACCACCGCCAGCGCCGCCAATCCGAAGTTCGCGACGATGCCGGCCATGGATACCCGTACGTCGCCCCACACCGGGCTCCGGTAGCGCGACGGATCGACCGGCACGGGCTTCGCCCAGCCGAACAGGATCCCCGAGCCGGTGAAGTGCAGCACCAACGGCACGATGACCGAGCCCACCGGATCGAGGTGCGGGAGCGGGTTCAGCGTGATCCGCCCGAGCCGCTCGGCCAGGTCGTCACCTTCCCTGCGCGCTTGCCACGCGTGCGCCACCTCGTGGACGACGATGGAAAACAGCAGAACGGCAACGAGAACGAAGGCTTCCATTCGGTTCAGCAGGTCCCTCGATGGGGGAATGGCGGACGGGCGGTTGATCGCACGGGCAGTCGGATCTAGCTTTGGTGGCTCACAAGTTGTCGAAAAACCGCTCCACGAGCGACCCATGCCGAACATCAAGAGCGCGAAGAAGCGCATGAATCTCAGCGCCCAGGCGCGGCAGAAGAACCGTGCCGAGCGTGCGCGCATTCGTACCGCGATCAAGCGGGTCCGTCAGGCCGACTCCTCCGAGGAAGGCACGACGCACCTCAAGGACGCCGTCGCCCTGCTCGACCGTGCCGCGACGAGGCGGCTCTTCCATCCGAACCGGGTGGCCAGGATCAAGAGCCAACTCACGCTTCACGTGAACGCGCTGGGCGCCTAGCACCCAGCTCTACGAAACGCGAACGACGAGACCCGGGCGGCCACGTGGCCGCCCGGGTCTTTCGCGTGCCCGCGAAATACCCGTCCGCTCAGAGCGCCCAGACGGTCCGTCCCTCGACGACGGTCCGGACCGGCCGACCCTTGAGCTCCCAACCGGCGAACGGCGTGTTCCGGCTCTTGGAGACGAACGCCTTCGGATCGACGGTCCACACGGCCGCCGGATCGAAGACCGTCACGTCGGCCACGCTCCCCGGCGCCAGGGTGCCTCCCGGCAGATTGAACACGCGAGCGGGCTGACAGCTCATGCGCTCGACCATGGTCGGGAGGTCGATGACGCCCTCGCCCACCACATGTGTGAGGACGATCCCGAGCGCCGTCTCGAGCCCGACGATGCCGTTCGGAGCGTCCGCGAACGCCGCTTCCTTCTCGTCGTAGTGGTGCGGCGCATGGTCGGTGGCGAGGGTGTCCAGCGTACCGTCCGCCAGACCGGCGCGCACGGCGGCCACATCCTCTTCGGCTCGGAGCGGCGGGTTCATCTTCGCTTCGGTGCGGTACCCCTCGACGGCCTCGTGGGTGAGCACCAAGTGGTGCGGCGACGCCTCCGCGGTGACGTGCACGCCGCGGGCCTTCGCCTGCCTGATCGACTCCACCCCGAACCGCGTCGAGACGTGCTGGAGGTGGATGTGCCCGCCGGTCAGCTCCGCCAGCAGCAGGTCGCGCACGATGTGGATGTCCTCGGACGCGTTCGGCTTGCCGCCGAGGCCGAGCCGCGTCGAGATGATCCCCTCGTTCATGTGCCCGTCACGGGACACCCCGATGTCCTCGGGGTGATCCGCCACCGGAATCCCGAACCCCTTGGCGTACTCGAGCGCCATGCGCATGAGGCCGGAGTCCATGACCGGGCTGCCGTCGTCGGTTATGGCGACCGCCCCGGCCTCGACCATCTCTCCGACAAGCGCCAGGCGTTCCCCGGCCCGCCCCACCGAGATGCAGCCGACCGGATACACGCGCGCCTTGGCCGCCTTGCGGCCCTGAGCGATCACGAAGCCCACGCCCGCCGGATCGTCGATGGGCGGGTCGGTGTTCGGCATCGCGCACACGGCCGTGAAGCCGCCCGCCGCCGCCGAAGCCGCGCCGGTGGCGATGGTCTCCTTGTGCTCCTCGCCAGGCTCTCGCAGATGCACGTGCACGTCGATGAGCCCGGGTGTGACGACGAGGCCGTCGCAGTCGATCACCTGGGCGCCTTCCGCCGACGCGGCGTCGCCACCGATGGCCACGACCTTCCCGTCCTCGAGCAGCACGTCGGCGACCCGGTCGAGCTTCTGGCTCGGGTCGACCACGCGGCCGCCCTTCAGCAATGTCTTCCCGCTCATGCGTCGGCTCCCTGTTTGGCGGCTTCGGCCTTCTCCGGACGGCCACCCGCCAGCAGATACAGCACGGCCATGCGCACGGCCACCCCGTTGGTGACCTGATTGAGGATCACGGAATGGGGCCCGTCGGCGACGTCGGAGTCGATCTCGACGCCCCGGTTCATCGGGCCCGGATGGAGGACCAGGATGTCCCGCTCGGCCGCCTGCAGGCGAGCGCTCGAGACGCCCCAGATCCGGTTGTACTCGCGGAGACTGGGCACGTATCCGCCCTTCATGCGCTCGAGCTGGAGGCGGAGCACGTTCAGCACGTCCGCCCACTCGATGGCTTCCTCGATGCGGGTGAAGACCTCCACCCCGAGCTCCCGCGGCGCGATGGGCATGAGCGTGGGCGGGCCGCACACCGCGACCCGCGCGCCCAGCTTCAGGAGCCCGTAGATGTTCGAGCGGGCCACCCGCGAGTGCAGGATGTCGCCCACGATGCACACCTTGAGGCCGTCGATGGGGCCCCGATGGTCGCGAATGGTCAGCAGGTCGAGTAGCGCCTGGGTCGGGTGCTCGTGCCGCCCGTCACCCGCGTTCACCACGTTCGAGGGAATGCGGTCGGCCAGGAAGCGTGCCGCGCCCGAGGCGGGGTGCCGCATGACCACCATGTCGATGCGCATGGCCTCGAGGTTCCGCGCGGTGTCCACCAACGTCTCGCCTTTCACGACCGAAGAGCCGGTGTCGGAGATGTTCACCGTGTCCGCGCTGAGCCGCTTCTCGGCGAACTCGAACGAGATGCGGGTCCGGGTCGAAGCCTCGAAGAAGAGGTTCACGATGGTCTTCCCACGGAGCACCGGGACCTTCTTGATGCGCCGCTCGGAGATCTCCTTGAACGGCTCCGCCGTGTCGAGAATGCCGAGGATGTCCTCCCTGGACAGGTCTTCCAGGCCGATCAGGTCCTTGCCGAGGGACACCGTGGGCTCGCTCACGTCTCGGCATCCTCCGGGTCGAGGAGGTCCACCCCGATGGCGCCGTCGATGTCGGGCACCAGGACCTCCACCCGTTGGCGGGGGAGCACCTGGAAGATCCGCCCCGTGATGTCGGGCTGGATGGGAAGCTCCCGCCCGCCCCGGTCGATGAGCACGCAGAGGAGCACGCGGCGCGGACGGCCCCAGTCGCTCAGCTCGTTCAGTGCCGCGCGGACCGTGCGCCCGGTATAGGCGACGTCGTCGACGATGACCACCGTGCGGTCCTCGATCCCTTCGGGCGGCAGCTCCGAGCCACCCACCACCGGACGTGGCCCGATCTCTTCGAGGTCGTCCCGGTAGAGGCTGATGTCGATGGAGCCCTGAGGCGGGCGCTTCCCCTCCGCCTCCTCGATCTCGTCCGCGATCCAGTCGGCGATGTCGGTCCCGCGCCGGTGGATGCCCATGAGCACGAGCGTCTCCGTGCCGCCGTCGCGCTCCATGATCTCTCGGGCCATACCCGCGACGACGCGTCGGACGTCGGCCTCGTCCATCAGCTGGGTACGCTTCTCTTCGGTCATCGGCAGCATCCTTCCAGGGGGCGCGTGCGAAGCGGCGGAAAGTTCGGGATTCGGGGGCGGCGGGTCAACGCAGCCGGCCGGGCGCGGGGTTGTAACGGCGCGCGGCCCGCCCCATGATTGCGCGGATTCGCGCACCCACCTTCCCCACGACCGACCCCGCCCATGCGACTGTTCCGGACGTGCTGGCTCCTGGCGCTCATCCTCCTGGTCACGGTCGTGGCGCGCCCCGCGTCCGCCGGAGCCCAGACCGTCACCGACGCACCCGACCTCGTCCTCTCCGGGATCCCTTTCACCCTGACCGTGAGCTCGGAGACGGAGCAGCCGTACCAGGTGCGCACGAACGCCGGGGCCGTCGTGGCTCAGGGCGTGGCGTCCGGCGAGACCGGAATCGAAGGTCTTCTGGTGGCCGCCGCCGATGACCTCCCGCTGAGCGTCGTCATCGGCGAGACGACACTCGTCGTCGATCCCGTCCTGACGCCGGCCTGGTTCTCGATCATCCCGCCGCTCATCGCTATCGTGCTGGCGCTCATCCTACGGGAGGCGGTCGCGGCGCTCTTCGTCGGAGTGTGGGTCGGAGCATGGGCCATCTCCGGCTGGAATCCGTTGGCCGGGCTCTGGCGGGTCGTCGACCGGTTCGTCGTGCCCACCCTCGGCGACCTCGACGGCGGCCACCCCCAGATCGTGGTCTTCTCGCTCCTGCTCGGCGGCATGGTCGGCATCGTGTCGAGGAATGGTGGCACGCTCGGCATCGTCGAGGCGGCGACGCCCTTCGCCCGGACCCGCCGGCGGGGTAAGATCGCCACCTGGCTCGCCGGCATGGCCATCTTCTTCGACGACTACGCGAACACGCTCATCGTCGGCAACACCATGCGGTCCATCACCGACCGCCTGAAGATCTCGCGCGAGAAGCTCGCCTACCTGGTCGACTCGACCGCCGCGCCGCTGGCCGCGCTCGTTCCGTTGTCGACCTGGGTCGGCTACGAGATCAGCCTGATCGCGGACGGGCTCAGGATCGCGGCCGAGCAGAATCCTGCCATGGCGGAGGCGCTGCTGGCGGCCAACCCGTTCACGGTGTTCATCGAGACGATCCCGTACCGGTTCTACCCGCTTCTCGCCCTCTATTTCGCCGGGCTGACCGCCTTCTCGCGTCTCGACTTCGGCCCCATGGCGGCGGCGGAGCAGCGAGCGGCATCGGGCGGGGGCCTCTACCGTCCGGGCGCCAAGCTGGCCGCTGCGACGGAATCCGAAGCCATGAAAGCGAAGCCCGGCGTCGAGCCCCGGTGGTGGAACGCCGCCGTGCCGGTCTTCACGGTCATCGTGGTGGTCCTGTTCGGGCTATACGCGACTGGACGAGCGAGCGCCGGGCCGGACGCTTCGCTCTCCGACGTGTTCGGCTCCGCGGACCCCTTCGCGACGCTGCTCTGGGGATCGCTGGCCGGGTGCGTGGTCGCCGTCCTGATGTCGGCCGCCCAACGCATCCTGACCATCGGCGAAGGCGTGGACGCCATGGTCGGCGGCATGCGGGCGATGATGGTCGCGATGGTGATCCTGGTGTTGGCCTGGTCACTCGGCATGGTCACCGAAGAGCTCAACACCTCGCAGTATCTCGCGCAGCTCCTGAACGAGCGTCTCGCCCTCGAGCTCATCCCCGTCGTCGTTTTCGTCACGGCCGCCGCGATGTCGTTCGCCACCGGAACGTCGTGGGGCACCATGGCGATCCTGCTTCCGCTGGTGGTTCCGCTGACCGTAACCATGGGTGGCTACGAGGCCGGCTTCGGCACGTCGGCGGACTACTCGATCCTGCTGGGGTCGATCAGCTCGGTACTCGCCGGGGCGGTCTTCGGAGACCACTGCTCACCGATCTCCGACACGACGGTGCTTTCGTCGATGGCGTCGGGGTGCGACCACATCGACCACGTCCGCACGCAGCTGCCCTACGCGCTGCTCGTCGGCGTGATCGGCATGATCCTGGGGGATATCGGCACGGCCTACGGTCTGCCGATCTGGGTCGCGCTGGGTGGCGGGGTCGTGCTGCTCTGGGTGTTCCTGAGGCTCGCCGGGACGCGCGTAGAGGACGAGGTGGCCTGAGGGACCGACCGGATCACCGCGCGGTGGCGGGCCCGTTCAGGGCACCGGCCGGAAGCGCTCCCGCGCGACTCGTTCGAGGAACGGCTCGTCGTCCTCGCCCGGCGCGGTCCCGACCGCCCAGTCGTAGGAGAAGAGCACGACACCGCCCGCCCCGCGCGCCCGCGCGAGATCGATCTTGTCGAGCGTGCCCTCGAGCCCGTTGAGGTACGCCCCGACCCCGGCCCAGACCCGCTCACGAACGCCCGCGGCGCTTCGGGCCTCGGAGATCTGCCGGTCGAAGCGCGCATTGTCGGGCGTGTAGGCCATGGGCACCGCAATGTCGAGGATGCCCTCCGCCAGCCACCCCGGCCAGTCCTGGAAGCGGTGCCGGAACGCGTCGTCCGCATCGGCGATAACCGCGGCGGACACGACGACCTCGGGCCGGCGCGCCTTCACGTCGTGATAGATCCGCCGGACGAGCCCGGTGATCTGTTCACGACGGAAGTCGGCCCACGCCTGGGGTTGCGCGTCGACGAACGCGAGCGCCTCACCTGCGGTGGAGAACCGCTCCGGAACGCCAGCCGGCCCGACACCGCCCACGCCCCCGTTCCCCGCCGCGACCCACGCCCGGAAGCGCTCCAGGCCGCCCCGCGAGTAGTCGAAGTCCCCGGAGGGGAAACGGATGTAGTCGAAGTGGATGCCGTCGAGATCGTACCGGTCGAGCAGCTCCATCCACACCTCGTGCACCCGCGCCTTCACCTCGGGGTGTGACGGGCTCGTGTAGATCCCCTCGACGGTGCCGCGATTCCGGTCTGCGTAGCGTCTGAGCGCATCGACGTACCGGGGGTCGCCGGGAGCCAGCGTGAAGAGCTCTTCCGCCAGCGCCCGCGGCACGCCCAGCCAGTCGGGCCGCGCGTTCACCAGATGATCCGGACTCCGGGGGTTCGGCGCCGGCCCCCAGACCAGGTGCGTGTTCACCCAGGCATGGACCGCCAGGCCGCGGCGATGCCCCTCGGTGACGGCCAACGCCAGCGGGTCGAAGCCGTCCGGCCCGGAGATCGTCTCGGCGCCGGGCTCCAGCGAGGAGCGATAGAATGCATCGGCGCGCCCACGCACCTGGACGATGAGGGTGTTGAAGCCGGCCGACGCCGCTTTCTCGACCATGGCCAGGACCTCGGCCTCGCTCGTCATGGTCGAGCGTACGACCCACAGGCCACGAACCTCCGCGAACGTCCGCACCGGCTGGAGGCCGGTGTGCAGGCCAGGCGTCGGCGCCTCCGCCACCGGGATCGGAGCGGGCCGCTCTGCCGGGGCCTCGACGTCTGCAGGCCGGCCACCACCGGCCTCGGCGCTGGGGGGCATCGGCGCCGGCGGGATCGGGACGGGCGCGCCCACGACGGTGCAGCCGGCCATCAGCGCCGTCAAAGCGAGGACCGCAGACCTGAAGGACCTGGACATCATCGACGTGCTCGGAAGAAGGACTTCAGGAGCTGCGACGACGCGTCGGCCAGCAAACCGCGGGTCACCTCGCAGCGGTGGTTCAGCCTCGCGTCCTGCAGGAGATTCTCGAGAGAACCGGCCATCCCCGCCTTCGGGTCCGCCGCGGCGTAGACCACCCGCCGTACCCGGCCCAGCACGATCGCCCCCGCGCACATGGCGCACGGCTCGAGCGTAACGTACAAGGTGGTGTCGAGAAGCCTCCAGTCCCCCTGGGCCGCGGCAGCAGCCCGGAGCGCCACCACCTCGGCGTGAGCCGTCGGATCGCTGTCGCGGACGGTGCGGTTCTGCCCCTCCGCGAGCACGGCGCCGTTCAGCACGACCAAGGCGCCCACCGGTACCTCGTCGACCGCGGCGGCGGCACGGGCAAGCTCGAGGGCGCGTCGCATCCAGCGCTCGTCCTCGGCCTCGAGAGCAGAGCCGTCGGCTCCCGTGTCGTCGCGCGCGCCGGGATCGTCCGGATGAACCGACTCGGACATGGCGCGGTCCGCGGTCAGTGCCGGGTCTGCCCCGGAGCCGGAGCCTCGTCCATCTTGCGATAGAAGCCCGCCACACGACCGAGCAGGGCGATCCGCTTCGGATCGTCCACGATGATCTGCTCGCCGGACGCGTCGAGGGACTCGAGGACCAGACCACGACCGTTCCGCCGGGCCCGATGGAAGAGCGTGGCGCTCCCCGTACGTGCCAGGACCACTGCCCCGTCCTCGACGTTCGCCGACGTCACCGGGGAGACCAGCACGAGATCGCCCTCGGCGACGCCAAGCAGCTCCAGATCGGACGCGCCGGCACGGAGGAAGAACGCCCCCTCTTCCCCACCCAGCCGTCGATCGATGGAAATCTTCGTCGGCTGCTCATCCGGACGCCCCTCGGCGGCTACGTCCACCGGAAGCTCGTCGTAGCAGGGCACCGTCACGGTATCCGTGCTCAGGTCCACTCCGAGGATCCGCACTCCGCGGGAACGAGAGGAGTCGCGCTCCAGGTAACCTTTTTCGGACAGCGCGTGCAAATGCTCCGAAACCGTCTTGGTGCTCTTGATGCCGAACCGGCGCCCGATCTCGCGGATCGAGGGCTGGTAGGTGTTGGCGCGGAGGTACTGGACCATGAAGTCCAGAATCTTTCGCTCGATCTCGGTGAGGGCCTCGGCCTGGGGCGCGGCTGCCGGACTCAGACGAATAGGGATGGGTTCGGAGCGTGCCAAGTTCGACCCTTAGGGGGGGATGATTTCGGAGGGGCCCGACTTGTCGGGCGGCTATCGTAATGTGCGCCTTCTGAGCGCGTCAAGAAAGCACTTTCTCAGAGCTGGCGCACCTGCTCCAGACCAGCATCGATACGTGAAAGGGTCCGCGCGCGCCCGAGAACGGCCAGAACATCGAAGATTCCGGGGCTGGATGCCTGTCCCATGAGCGCGACCCGGAGGGGGTGGATCACCTTCCCGGCGCCGACCTCGAGGGCATCGGCCACGCCCCGGACGGCCGGCTCCACCGTCTCTGCAGTCCACGGCTCCACCCCGGCCAGCGCCTCACGAAGGCGCCCCAGGATCTCGACCGTCGCCTCGGGCTTCTTCCCCCAGTGCTTGGCCACCGCATCGTCGTCGTAGGCGACCGGCTCGCGCAGGAAGGGGATCGCCTGCTGGGCGAGATCCTCGAGGTTCCGCGAGCGCGGGATCAGGAGCTCCACGATGGCATCCGTGGCGCCGCGATTGGCCATCAGGGCCTCGTCGAGCCCCTCGGTGCCGGCGAGCCGCTCCCGGATCTCGGTCACGAGCTCCTCGTGGGGCCTCGCCGCGAGATGCTTCCCGTTCAGCCACGACAGCTTCTCGGCGTCGAACACCGAGCTCTTCTTGAGAACGCGCTCCATGCTGAACGCCTCGACGAGCTCGTCGCGCGTCATGAACTCCCGGTCATCCCCCGGACTCCAGCCGAGGAGCGTCAGGAAGTTGAACATGGCTTCGGGAAGGATGCCTTCCTTGGCGTAGTCACCCACCGCCGTCGCGCCGTGCCGCTTCGAGAGTCGCTTTCCGTCGGGGCCCAGAATGAGCGGCACGTGGCCGAACCGTGGCTCGGGAAGCCCCAAAGCACGGTAGAGCAGCACCTGTTTCGGCGTGTTCGACAGATGGTCGTCGCCGCGGATGACGTGCGTGATGCCCATCTCGGCGTCGTCGGAGACGACCGCCAGGTTGTAGACCGGCGTGCCGTCGCTCCGGAGGATCACCAGGTCGTCGATGTCGTCGTTTCCGAAGCGGACGTCGCCGTGGACCATGTCCTCGAAGCGCGTCTCGCCGTCCGGTACGCGAAAGCGGATCGCGTGCGCCTCGCCCGACGCCGCCCGCCGCTCGGCCTCTTCCAGGCCCAGCGCCTCGGCCTTCTCCCGCGCCACGCGGCTCGGGTGCATGTTCCGCTCCTTCGCCTCCTCACGCACGGCCTCGGGATCGGAAAAGTCCCGGTACGCCCTCCCTTCCTCGAGCAGGCGGAGGGCGGCCGCGCGGTGACGGTCCACCCCTTCGCTCTGGAAAAACGGACCCTCGTCCCAGTCCACGCCCAACCAGCCCATCCCGTCGAGGATGGCCTGCGTGTGCTCCTCGCTCGAGCGGTCGTGGTCGGTGTCCTCGATGCGGAGCACGAACACGCCGCCCTCCCTGCGGGCGAGCAGCCAGTTGAAGATGGCCGTGCGCGCGCCGCCCACGTGCAGGAATCCGGTGGGGGATGGAGCGAAGCGGAGTCTCATGCGGAATCGTCCAGTCTTTCGGTCAACAGCTCACGCGTGCGACGCGGATCGGCCGCGCCCTGCGTCTTCTTCATCACCTGCCCGATGAACAGCCCGAGCAGGTTCGGGTTGCCGGCCCGGTACTCCTCGACCTTCTCGGCCCAATCGGCCAGCACCTCGTCCACGATGGGGCCGAGCTCGTCCGTGCCGGAGACCTTCGCGAGCCCCATCTCCGCCACGAGGGCGTCCGGCTCGCCTCCCTCCTCGACCATCCGCTCGAGCACTTCCTTGGCGGCCCGCCGGGTCACCTGTCCGTCCGCGACGAGCGCGGCGAGACGTCCAAGCGCGGCGCCGTCGAAGGGGAGATCCCCGACGGTCCCTTCGTCGAGAAGGCCGCGAAGGTCGGTCGCGATCCACGCGGCCAGATCGGCGGCGTCGGTGTGCTCGGCGCGGGCCTGCTCGAAGAAGTCCGAGGCCGCCCGTGAGCCGGTGAGCACGTCGGCCTGGTCGATGGGGAGGCCGAGCTCGTCCCGGTATCGGTCGAAGCGCACGGACAGGACCGGGTCTTCGGCGCGGATGGCCGTGCGTCGCTCGCTCACCCGTGGCTTGGAGCCCGGCTCCGGGCCGCGAGAAGGGCGCGGGGCTTCGTCGCTCTTACCTCGCGGCTTCTTGTCACCCGTAGCGGGCTTCTCCGCGTCTTTCACCGCGGCCTTGGCGCTCTTCTCGTCAGCGGCCGTCTTCCGGCCCCAGGAGTCCTTGAGCGGCACGATGCGGTTGAACACCAGGGCGTCTCCGCGGCCCTCCACCGGGTCGCGCCAGAAGTAGCCCGTGCGTTCGAACTGGTAGCGCGTGTCCGCGTGGTCGGCCGCAACGGAGGGCTCGACGAGGGCGCCCCGCATGACCTGGAGCGACTCCGGGTCGACGAGCGAGAGCAGGTCGTCGTCGTCACGCTCCGCACCGTCGTCCGCGGCTTCGTCGCCCGCGGTGGGCGACCGGAAGAGCGGCCCGTAGAGGCGGACCTCGGCCTCCAGCGCGTGCTCTGCCGAGACCCACTGGATGGTGCCCTTCACCTTCCGGCCGTCCGGCGTGCCGCCACCGAGGGTCTCCGGGTCGTGGCTGCACCGCAGCTCGACCACCCGCCCCTCGTTGTCCTTCACGACCTCGTCGCAACGGATCACGCAGGCGTACCGGAGCCGCACCTCGCCGCCGGGCACCAGCCGGCGGAAGCCCTTCGGCGGATCCTCGGCGAAGTCCTCACGCTCGATGAAAAGCTCGCGGGTGAACGGCACCTGCCGGCTTCCCTCGCGGCCCACGTCCGCGGGGAAGTACGGGGCGTCGAAGTGCTCGACCCGCCCCTCCTCGAAGTCGGTGAGCACGACGCGGACCGGGTCCAGCACGGCCATGACGCGCGGCGCCACGTTGTTCAGCGCCTCACGCACCGCGAAGCTGAACTTGTCGGCGTCGACGGTCGAGTGGGTGCGCCCGACGCCGATCATGTCGGCGAAGAGCCGAACCGCCTCGGGCGGCACGCCCCGACGGCGGATCCCCGCCACGGTCGAGAGTCGCGGATCGTCCCAACCCGATACGACGCCCGCCTCCACGAGCGGAGCGATCCGTCGCTTGGAGAGCACGGCGTGCTCGAGCTCGAGCCGCGCGAACTCGTACTGGTGCGGACGAGGCTCCTCGAAGCCCACGTTCTCCAGCACCCAGTCGTAGAGCTCGCGGTTGTTCTCGAACTCGAGGGTGCAGAGGGAGTGCGTGACGTCCTCGAACGCGTCCTCGAGGCAATGGGCGTAGTCGTACAGAGGGTAGATGCACCACGCGTCGCCCTGCCGGTAATGATGCGCGTGCCGGATCCGGTACAGCACCGGGTCGCGCATGAGCATGTTGGGCGACGTCATGTCGATCTTCGCCCGGAGCACATGGGCGCCGTCCTTGAACTCGCCGGCGCGCATGCGGCTGAACAGGTCGAGGTTCACCTCGGGCGTGCGGTCGCGATACGGGCTCTCGACGCCCGCCTCGGTCACGGTCCCCCGGCCTTCGCGGATCGCCTCGCCGGGCTGGGAGTCGACGTAGGCGAGCCCCTTCCGGATGAGCACCTGGGCGCACTCGTACATGCGCTCGAAGTAGTCCGACGCGAAGTAGAGATGCTCACCCCAGTCGAAGCCGAGCCACCGGATATCGTCCTGGAACTGCCGGACGAAGTCCTCGCTCTCCTTCTCGGGGTTGGTATCGTCGAAGCGGAGGTGGCAGCGGCCGCCGAACTCCTCGGCGATGCCGAAGTTCAGGCACACCGACTTGGCGTGCCCGATGTGCATGTAGCCGTTCGGTTCGGGCGGGAAGCGTGTGACCACCTTCCCGTCGTACTTCCCGTGCGCGAGGTCCTCGCGCACGATCTGACGGATGAAGTCCGTCCCGCTCTGAGCCGTTCCCTTGGTCGCGTCCATAGCCAGAAAAGGTAGCACATGGGATAGCGTAAATGCAGCGCGGGCGCGGCCTCTGTTCAGGTCGCGCCCGCGTGCGGAGTCATGACGGAAGGGCCGGCTGCGCTAGAATCCCCCGCCGCCCCCGCCGCCGGGTCGTCTCGGCTTCGCGGTACGCGTCGGCCGGTCGTCCCTGGGCGGAGCTGGCGATGCACCAGTCGAGCGATCCGCGCCGCTGGGCTGCACCCGCGGCTGGGCGCTCCGACCGGCGTCGCCCCCCGACGGGCGGGTGTATCCCTGACCGCGCACGATCCGTCCGCGCGGCTCCGGGGCACGCCGTTCGATGATCACGGTGCTGGGCCGGTAGCCCCAGTATCCCGAGTATCCGGAATAGCCGTAGCTGTTGTAGCCGTATCCGTAGGCCGGAACGTAGCCGTATCCCAGGCCGAATCTGAGCATCCGGAAGCTGATCGGAATCCGTCCGCGGTAGGCGGCCGTAGGCCCGGTCCCACGGTATGCCTGCGGATCATCCCGATCGGCCACGCGCTCCATCGCGCCCTCGGGGTTCACCGCAAAGCGCTCGGGGAACGACTTGGCGACCACCACATCGATCACGGACTCGGGCACGCCGGCGTCAGCCAGCCCTTCCAGGTCGTCCGCGGTGGGTGCGAAGCCCTCCGGGCGATTCGCGATCCACCCCTCGACCGCCTCGGCGTCCACCTCGCGGGCGGCTTCCTCGACTTCGACGAAGCCCACGCCGCGGTGCGCGACGAAACGCGCCGTGCGGGCGGCGGTCTCCATGCCGAAGCCGGCATTCTCGACGCCCTCGGCGGCCGCGCGATCAGGCCCGACCAGGCGATACCGCTGCACCCAGGAGGTGCGCTCGCCGTCGACCTCGATGGCGCGGACGTCGATCCACTGATTCGAGGCCACGTGGGCGAGCATACCGGTGCCCGTCTGGGTCACGCCTTCGCAGGTGTACGTCGAGTGCGTGAAGGCTCGCCGCCCGTCGTCGGAGAACGAGACGGATTCCTCTCCCTCACACCCCTCGGCACGGATGGGCCGGGGCTGTCCGTCGCCGATGAGGAAGTCGCTGGTGCGTACCTCGCCGTCGGAGATGGTGAACATCTCCACGCCCTGTCCGGCTGGCCGGACGCACAGCAGCCCCGCGTCGGCTCCCTCTTCCTGGGCGCCCAGGGGCTCCCAGCAGCCGACGAACGCCGACCACCGCGCGTCATCGAGACCGGCCTGGCGCTCCGCGGTGGGCACCGCCTGCCACGCCGATGCCGGCGCCGCCGTCAGCACCACGAGCAGCATACTCGCCAGGGCCACCCCGAGTCCGGTCGCTCCGGCCGGGCCGCGCCCGGTCGCGTCGCGCCGTACGGGCTCTCCGATCTTCCTCATGTCATGCTCCCTTCGCGAGTCAAAAACGCATCCCGAGCCCCAGCGAAAGCTGGAAGCCCGACAGATCCATGGGCTGGAATCCCTGATACACCGTGCGGTCGAGTCCGCCCTCCGCCCACGTATAACGAAGCTGGGGCGTCAGATATGCCATCTTCGAGACGTGCACGTCGACACCCAGGTAGCCGTGGGCCGTGAATGCGGTCCCCACCTGCTCCAGGTTGTCGGTGAAGATCTCGAGCGTCTCCTCGACCACGTGGTCGCCGTCTCGGGCGAACGCGTACCGGACCACTCCGGCGCCGACGCCGACGTACGGCATCACCTTTTCCGGAATCCAAACGAGCTCGCCGATCCTGCGTCCTCGGTCGGTCACGTAGAACTTGCCGCTCACTGTGACGGGCGTGCGGGAGAAGCGGACGGTCTGCCAAATGGGCTGATCGTTGCTCTCCACGTAGTCGCGCCATTCCGTGAGCGTGCTGCTCCACGCGTGGCCCACCTCGAGCGAGACGTCGAGCCGGTCCGTGGCCCGGACGGACAGCTCGCCACCCAGATAGGGCGACTGGAAGTCGTTCCGGTCGAGGAACAGGTCGTCGATGGTCTGGTCGAAGAGGTCGCTCTGCGCCGTCGGCACGGCGTAGCCGCCGTGGAAGGCGACGGAGATCGTCGGCGGGCGGAACGTGAAGCCCTGGCCGCCGAGCTGCGCTTCGATCGGGGTCGGTACGAACGCGAACGCGGAAAGCGTCACGACTGCGGCGCTCGTGAGCGCGGCGAACTTCGAAAAACCTGTCATGGGCGTACCTCCTGGCCGGCAAGTTATG
>JBBDSM010000131.1:8731-22819 GCA_040904945.1 Gemmatimonadota bacterium | reverse complement strand
GATGAGCCATCGCATACGCACGGGCTGGAGGGCGCTTCTCGGCGCCCTCCTCCTCCTGACCGTCCCCACGGCCTGCTCCGAGAGCGATCCGACGGGTCCCGACGGAGGGGGTGACGGCGTCACGGACCAGAGCGTGACGGACTACCTCCAGGACCTCGGAAGCTGGGCGGCGTTCTCTCCCCCGCTTCCCGATCAACCGGCGACACCCGCCGGCGAGGAGACCGAGCTCCCACCGGACACGCTCAACGTGCCGAAAATCGTGGAAGACGACGGCGGGGAGAGCGCGCGGGTCGAAGTCGTCCCGAACGTCGTCTACCAGTGCACCGAGACGCCCTATACCCTCACCGACAATCCCGAGCGGATCGTCATGTACAACCCCGACCGCTCGATTCTCTGGCCGGGCTCGCTCATCCAGGGCAAGAGCCACCGGGACGGACGCGGGGCGCTGCTCGGGCTCTCCATCGCGGAGCGCACGCCCATCCAGGTCTCCATCCCGGCGATCCCGTCGGGGCAGAACTTCCGCGAGGTCGCGAACCCGAGCCAGGCCACGGTGGACGCGGCCATCGGCGAGATGCGCGGTGACGCGACCGCCGAGGATCTCATCACGCCTTCGATCATCACCTTCGAACAGCGCGTATCGCACTCGGAGCGGCAGACCGCGGCGTCCCTGGACGTGTCCGGGCACTACCTGGGCTTCTCAGCGGCGGCGAGCGCCGACTTCGAGCGGAACGCTTCGGAGACTACGATCACCGCGCACTTCTACGAGCAGATGTTCACCGTGGTCGTGGCGCCTCCTCAGACGCCCGGCGCGTTCTTCAGCGACGCGTTCACCCAGGAGAAGCTCCAGCAACAGCAGAACCTCGGGAACATCGGGCCGGACAACCTCCCGGTGTACGTGTCCCAGATCGTCTACGGCCGCATGATGATGTTCTCCATCACCTCGACGGCGACCGAGCAGGAGATCCGCGCCACACTGCAGGCCGCGTACGACGGGATCGGAGCGGGCGCAGAGGTCAACCTGTCCGCGAAGGACAGGACGATTCTCAGGGAGTCCCGGATCTCCGTCACGTCGCTCGGCGGTCCGGCGGACGCCACACTGAAGGTCATCCGCTCCGGCAACTGGGCGGACTACTTCACCGAAAACGCGCCTCTCTCCAGTGCGGCCCCGCTCTCCTACACCTTCAACAACCTGTCCGACGGAAGCGTCGCGTCGGTGAGCGAAGCGACGGAGTTCAACCTGAAGGAGTGCACGCCGAGGCCCTCGAGCCCGGGCCTCTTCGACTTCGCGTCGCTCCAGGCCACGCCGCTCGGGATTCCGACGCCGGTGCGCACCCGGGTGGCCGACATCGACGGTGACGGCCGCCAGGACATGATCTGGAACCACGTGGGTGCCACCAATCAGGTGGCGGTCGGTCTGTCCAACGGCGACGGCACCTTCGAGATGGTGACGCCGATGACTCACCCCGACAGCCCGTCCGAAGGGTGGCCCAACTTCGAGACCGTGGTGGGCGACTTCAACGGTGACGGCACGTCGGATCTGGCGTGGGCCTACGCCGGATCGGCCGGCAACAAGATCTACCTCGGGCTCGGGAACGGGGACGGCAGCTTCGGCACGCCGAGCGTTCGGATCCTGAGCACGTCGAATCTGAGCGGTTTCCGGGCGCAGGTGGCCGATGTCAACGGAGACGACGACGACGATCTGGTGTTCAACCGCCTCGGCGGCACCTACAACGACGTCTTCACGGCCATCTCCGACGGCACGAGCAACTTCACGCTCACGTCTACTCGGCGGCACCCACGGAACGGCGACTGGAGCATCTACGACACGTTCGTAGGCGACGCCGATGCCAACGGCAGAGAGGAGCTCCTCTGGGCACGTGCGGCTCGATCGTACGTCTCCACTGGCAATTTCGATGGTACGCTCACGATGACCTCGAGCTTCTACGACCCGCCCAGCACAGGGGCCTCGGAGCCCGTGCGCGTAGCGGGCGACGTCGATGGCGACGGCCGGACCGACCTGATCTGGGCCGACACCACCACCGCCGGCACGAACGGCGTGGTCGTCGGACGATCCACGGGCACGGGAATCTCGTTCCTGTCCCGCATCGACGGGAATCTGCAGAACGGGGTACCGCTCAGCGTACGCGCGGGCGACATCAACGGAGACGGCCGAGCCGACCTGCTGTGGAACACCCAGGGCGCGGTGAACCGGGTCTACGGGAGCCTGGGCACGGCCGGCGGCGGGGTGGACTTCTCACCGGCCAACCAGCTCCACCCGGTTTCGACCGATTGGGACCAGTTCACGGTCTATCTCGCCGACGTGAACGGGAACGGACGCCAGGACGTGATCTGGAACCACGCCGCGTCCGAGAACCGCATCTACGTGGGGATCTCGAGACGGCAGAACTGATGGGTCGAGGGGCTCCGCCGTCCTGGGCCCCGTCCGGCGAAAGTTCGGGCGGGGCCTCGTTCGTGCGCTTCCGCCGCCGACGGCGTGGATGGGGGCCCGCGGCCCAGGGTGGCGGCGCGAACCGTACACTCGTGACATCCAACTTCACCGAGGGTCGGTTTGTCGCCGCATGGTGGGGCAAACTCACAGGGTGGTTCCGGCGCTTCCTGCCCGTGATGCGATTGACGTCGCCAGGCGGGGGAAACCCGCACGGAGGCGAACTTCGCCCGCGCGAATGTCCGGTTGTCGCCGGACCGCGGCACACTGCGGCGCGAGCGTTGCGCACGCCGGCACTCCCGGAGGCCGCACGTCCGGCGCGGGCAGTCTCGGCGCGGCGAAGAGGTTCGCTCAGTTCGCGCGCGCCCGCTTCCCCCGCCCCCTCAGCGCCCTCCGGGCCTCGGGAAGAAGTCGACGCCTTCCTTACGCGGGTCCGCGACCACCACGACGGGGACCGTCGCCTCGTCCGCGCCCACGCGAACGATGACCTCGTAGGTGCCGGGCTCGACTTCGTCGCCCAACTCCCCGTCCTCCTCCCCGTCCACGCGCAGGTCCCACACCATGCGGTTCACACCGTACTCGGCCGAGGCTTCGAGCTCACGGATCACCGCACCCGTGCCGTCCCGGACCTCCACGGTCGCGGTCGCGTCCGGGCCTCCGGCCGTCTCCTCGCCGACCCAGTAGCTCACCAGCGCCCCGTACGGCCGCAGGTCACCGAAGAACATGGCGTGACCGACGACGCGGTACCCGAGGTGGATGCCGAGGTCGCCCCGTAGCGCGACCTCGTGCTGCTGGGCCGGGGGCGGACCGAAGACATGAAGCGCCATGTCCACGATGGACGGGTCGGCCGCGAGCTCACGCAGCGGGCGCATGTCGTCCACGATCCAGGCGCCGCGCCCGTGCGTGCCGATCACGAGGTCGTGCTCGCGCGGGTGCACGATCGCTTCACGCACCGGTGTGGCGGGCACCCCATGGCGCCACGGCATCCAGCTCTCGCCACGATCGAGGCTCATGTAGAGCCCGAGCTCACTCCCGATGAAGAGCAGGTTCGGCTCGACCGGGTCCTCCTCGACCTCGTGCAGGAAGCCCTGGACTCCGGCGGTGGGGAGCCGCCGCCAGTCATCCCCGAAATTCTCGGTGACGTAGACGTACGGCTCCATGTCGCCCCGGCGGTGGTCGTCCACGACGACGTACGCTCGCCCGGCCACGTGGTTGGACGCCTCGACTTCCGGTACGTACGCGGAATCCGGTGCGTCCGGCAGCCGATCGGCCACGTTCCGCCAGTTATCGCCGCCGTCGCGCGTCACCTGCACGTTGCCGTCGTCGGTGACGGCCCAGATCACGCCGTCCTCGAGCGGGCTCGTGTCGATAGCCAGGATGGTCGTGTGGTTGTCGACCTCGCTCGACCCGAGCCCCCGATCCTCTAATGCCGTCCCCTGCTTGGTGGCAGCGTCGGTCGTGAGATCCGGTGAGATGGTCTCCCACGTCGCGCCACCGTCCGGGCTCCGGTGCACGTGCTGGCTGCCGAAGTAGATGGTCGTCGAGTCGCGCTGGTCCACCGCGAGAGCCGCGTTCCAGTTGAAGCGCAGCTCCTCCCCATTCTCGGGGTCTTCGGGCTGGATGCCCCGCCGCTCCGCCGTCTCCTTGTCGAAGCGCAGCAGCCGACCGTTCTGCGAGGTCGTATAACCGAAGCGCGGGTTGGAGAAGTCCGTCATGGTCGCAAAGCCGTCCGCCCCGTTCACGCGGCGCCAATGCGCGTTCAGAATGCCCCGGTCCTGCCAAACGTTGCTCGGTCCCATCCACGAGCCGCTGTCTTGGACGCCGCCGTACACCCAGAACGGGTGCGCCATGTCGACGCTCAGCTGATAGAACTGCGACAGCGGGAGGTTGTCGACGAAGCGCCACTTCCCGCCGTAGTCGTAGGAGATGCCGACGCCGCCGTCGTTTCCGTTGATGAGGTAGCCCGGGTCGTCCGGATCGATCCAGAGCGCATGGTGGTCTCCGTGGATGATCCGGCTCGGCACCACGACCCGCCATGTGCGGCCCGCGTCTTCGCTCACGTCGAGGCTCGTCGCCAGCCGGTAGATCCGGTTCTCGTTCGTCGGGTCCACCCGGATATCCGCGTAGTACATGGGACGCGGGTTGATGCCTTCTTCGTCGCTGACGACGCTCCAGGTGAAACCACCGTCGTCGGAGCGCAGCATGGCGTCCGGCTCGCCCTCGACGAGCGCGTAGACCACGTCGCGCTTCGAAGGCGCGATGGCAAGCCCGATCCGCCCGAGGGTTCCCTCCGGAAAGCCGTGCTCGGCGCCGAGCTGCGCCCAGCTCTCGCCACCGTCCAGCGTCATGTAGACACCACTCGTCGGCCCTCCGGACTCGAAGAACCACGGCGAGCGACGATGCTCGTACATCGCGACGAACATCTTGTCGGGATTGAGGGGGTCCATGACCATGTCGGCCACGCCGGTGCGCTCGTCGCCGGCCAGGACCTGCTCCCAACTCTCACCGCCGTCGGTGCTCTTGTAGACGCCCCGCTGGCCGCCCGCGCTCCAGAGCGGCCCCATGGCGCCCACGTAGACGATGTCCTGGTCGGTGGGGTGCGGTAGCACCCGGTGGATGCGCTCGGTGCCCTCGAGCCCCATGTGCTCCCAGCTGTCGCCGCCGTCCACGCTCTTGTAGACGCCGTTCCCGATGCCGACGGACTGGCGCGGGTTCCCCTCGCCGGTGCCCACCCAGATGTGGTCGGGGTTGGCCTTCGAGACCACGACGTCGCCGATGGACTGGACCGGCTGGTCGTCGAAGATCGGGGCCCACGTCACGCCCCCGTCGACGGAGCGCCACACGCCACCGGCCGCTGCGCCGACGAAGATGCGGTTGCGGTTCGTCAGGTCGACGTCGATCGCAGCCACCCGGCCGCTCATGCCGGCGGGGCCGATGTTGCGGGCAGCGAGCGCGCTCAGCTGCTCGGGCGCGACCTGGGCGGACGCCGCAGCGGGCAACAGCAGGAGCGACAGGGCGGCCAGGGCCGAAAGGGCCGTCTGCCACATGCGGCGACCGGTAGGCGAGGAAAGCTGCGGGATCGTGGTCGGGGTCACCGACATGGGAGCACTCCGAAAAGGCTTCGTTCGCTGAATGACGGCGGGGCGCGGGGCTGTAGCCGCACCACGCGCCCGGCATCATAGGAAACGTCCTTCCCTCGTGGCAACCGTGGACGCAGCAGCGGCGCGCCCCGCGTCGATCAGACGCCCGCGCCCGCTCCCAGCTCCGCCGCGGCCAAGATCTCGCGGATCTCCTCGACGCGCGCCTCGGCCACCGGCGCAAGCGGAGCCCGCGGCTGGCCACCGTGCAAGCCGAGCAGGTCGAGCGCCGCCTTCACGCCGGGCACGCCCATACCGCCGACGATGCCGTTGTGGACCGGCGCGATGCGCTCCTGGATACGTCCGGCCTCGCTGGTCCGCCCGTCGCGGAACGCGTGGTAGATCTCGGCTGCCTCCGCGGTCGCCATGAGGCCGACAGCCACGATGCCGCCCACGGCGCCGAGCTCCAGCGCGCCGTAAAGGATCGCGCCGCTTCCGACGAGCACCTGGAAGTCGTCGGCGGTGGCGTCGACGAGCTCGCCCACGAGCTCGAGCTTACCGCGGGAGTCCTTGATGCCGACGATGTTGGGGTGCTTCGACAGCTCCGCGATGAGCCCGGTGGGAAACTCGAGCGTGCTCAGGCGCAGCGGCACCTGGTAGATCAGCACCGGCAACGGCGACGCGTCGGCCACGGTCTTGTAGTGGCGCGCCAGGACCTCGGGGGTCATGGCGCCCTTGAAGTACACCGGCGGCTTCACGAGCACCGCCTGGGCGCCGGCGTTCGCCGCGTCCTGCGTGCCGCGGATGGCCTGGCGGGTCGACTCGGCACCGGTGCCGGCGATGAGGATCGCGTCGTCGGGCACGACGTCCCGCGCCGCCTCGATGAGCTGAAGCTTTTCGGCGCCGTCGAGGAAGACCGACTCACCCGTCGAGCCGGCCGTCAGGATGCCGCGGATCGGACTCTTGAACCAGTGGCGAAGGTTCGCCCGGTAGGCGACGACGTCGACGTCGCCGGTCACCGGGTCGAAGGGCGTGGTGACGGGAAGGAAGGTCCCCGAGAAGTCGTGCATCCCATTGCCACTGCTCACGTATTCAGCCTCCGGACATCTTGGACATTTCATCAGCGAGCCCGGTCGTTCCGGGCACGTTGCGACCCCCACCGGAGTCGCCCAGCATGTTCATCTTCAAGTCGAAGTCGGCCGGGTTGTTCGCCGCGGCCTTGGCGAGCTCGAAGTCCACGGTTCCGCTGTTCACCAGATCCATGAGGTGCTGGTCGAAGGTCTGCGATCCGTAGTGCTCACGCCCCTCCTCGATCAGATCGAAGATCTCCTCCATCCGGTGCGGGTCGCGGATGCAGTCCCGGATGGTCGAGGTCACCGGCATGATCTCCATGGCCGCCACGCGCCCGCCGGTCTTTCGCTGCACGAGCCGCTGGGAGATGACGGCCTGAATCGACTCGGAAAGCCGCACGCGGATCATCTCCTGCTCGTTCGGATCGAAGACGGCGATGATGCGCGAGATGGTCTGCACGGCGTTCTTCGTGTGCAGGGTGGAGATCACCAGGTGGCCCGTCTCCGCCGCCTTGAGCGCCGTCTCGATGGTGATCTTGTCCCGCATCTCACCGATCAGGATGACATCGGGGTCCTGACGGAGCACCGAGCGGAGGCCGCTCTCGAACGACTCCGTGTCGGTCCCGATATCCCGCTGCGTGATGGACGACAGGTTGTCCCGGTGCAGGAACTCGATGGGATTCTCGAGCGTGACGATGTGCAGCCGGCGGTTCATGTTCATCCAGTTGATCATGGCCGCCATCGTGGAGCTCTTACCCGATCCCGTGATGCCCGTCACCAGGATCATCCCGCGCCGCGTCGCCGCGATCCGGTTGATGACCGGCGGGAGCCCCAGGTCCTCGACCGTCGGGATGTCGATGGGGATCGCGCGCATCACGATCATGGGCGAGCCGCGCTGCTTCATGATGTTCACGCGGAACCGACCGATGCCGGGGATGCCCCAGGAGCAGTCGTAGTCGAGGAGACGGTCGAAGTTCTGCCGATCCTCCTCGTGCGGGATCAGCTGCAGCGCGATGCTCTTCACCTGTTCGACGGTGAGCTTCTGCTGGGTCAGCGTCTGGAGATCACCGTTCACGCGGGCACGAATGAAATCGCCCGCCTTGATGTGGATATCGCTCGCGCCGCGTTCGACGGCCGCTCTGAACAACTCCTGCATGCAATCCTCCTCCGCTGACTCTTCTAGAACTGGAAGTTAGCGGCCGGGGGGGAGCCGCGCGATGAAGCGCTAGCCGATCGCGGCGCGCCAGTCGAGGCCCATGCGCTCACGCACCTCGCCCATGGTCCTCTGGGCGATCTTCCGTGCACGAACCGCGCCCTCGTCGAGGATTCGCCGTACTTCGCCCGGATTGGCGCGGTACTCGGCCGCCCGCTCCCGAAACGGGGCGAACGCATCGGCGATGTTCTTTGCGAGGATCTTCTTGCAGTCCACACACCCGCGCGTGGCCCCCCGACACTGGGTGGCGATGTCCTCGAGCTGCTCCGCGTCGGCGAAGAATCGATGGAGCGAGTACACGTTGCACACTTCGGGACGTCCCGGATCGTCACGGCGCACGCGTTGGGGATCCGTCACGGCGGTGCGGACCCGCGCCCAGATCTCGTCGGGCTCGGCCAGGATCCCGACCGTGTTGCCGAGCGACTTGCTCATCTTGGCCTCGCCGTCGAGTCCCATGATGCGGCCCACGTCCTTGTCGATGATGGCGTCGGTCTCGGGGAACGTCTCCCCGTAGCGGGCGTTGAACTTCCGCGCGATCTCGCGGGTGAGCTCGAGGTGCTGCCGTTGGTCCTCGCCCACCGGCACCGCGTCGGCCTTGTAGAGCAGGATGTCCGCGGCCTGGAGGATGGGGTAGTTCAGGATGCCGGCCGGAATCGAGTCGAAGTGCTGCGACTTGTCCTTGTACTGCGTCATCCGCTCGAGATCGCCGACGGGCGTGACGGCGTTGAAGAGCCACGCGAGCTCGGTGTGCTCGTGGACGTCGGACTGGACGAAGATGATGGACTTCTCCGGATCCAGCCCCACCGCGAGGAACGAGACCGCGAGGTCGAAGACGTTCCTCGGCATATCCGCAGGATCGCCACCGGCCGTGATCGCGTGATCGTCGACGATGCAGAAAACGCAGTCGTGCTCGTCTTGCATCTGGACCCAGCGGCGCAGCGCTCCCAGATAGTTCCCCAGGTGGGCTTCGCCCGACGGCTGCATTCCGCTGAACACCCGCTTCTTGTTCGCGCCCGAGCCCGACTCCGGCATGCGCTCCATTCCCTTCGACTGGTCCATGTATTGAGGCCCGCTAAGTTAGCGGCGCATCGCGCCCCACCCCACCTCCACCGGGATCACGATTCGTGCATCGCCTCCTCGATACCGCGCGCGCAGCAGCCGACGCGGCGACCGCCATCCACCGCCGGGACTTCGGCGCCACGCTTGCCGGGGCCACCCAGAAAGCCCGCGCGGACTACGTGTCGCGCACGGACATCGACGCGCAGGCCGCGGCCCTCGCCGTCATCCGCGAGCGGCACCCCGACCACCTGATCCTCGCTGAGGAGAGCGACGAGTCCGTGGAGGAGCAGCTCGCCGGGTGGGACGGGCGACCTCTCTGGATCGTCGACCCGTTGGACGGCACCGCGAACTTCCTGCACGGCCATCCAATGTATTGCGCCTCGGTCGCCGTATGGATCGACGGCGAGCCCGAGGCGGGCGTGGTGGCGAGTGGCTCCAGCGGAGAACGGTGGTGGGCCCAGCGCGGGCGGGGCGCGTTCAAGAACGGCCGGCGCGTAGGGGTCTCCGAGCCGCGACCGCTTATCGATGCCCTGATCGGCACCGGATTCCCCTTCAAGCGGCTCGAGCTCCTGCCGGAGTATCTCGGACAGTTCGAGCGGGTGCTCCGGTCGGCGTCGGGCATCCGGCGGGGCGGCTCGGCTGCCCTGGACCTCGCCTACCTCGCGCAGGGATCGCTCGACGCGTTCTGGGAGGAGATCTTGATGCCATGGGACTTCGCTGCGGGGGTGGTTTTGATTCGTGAGGCCGGAGGCGTCGTGACCGGGGTCGACGGAGGCACGCCGAACCTGGCGGAAGGCCCCGTCCGGGCGGCCAACGGACCCGAGTTGCTGGCCGACCTCAACGGAGTGCTCGCGGACGGTTGACGCCGCGCTGGGTCCAGGTCTCTTCTCGCCACCTCGCAAGTCGTTCGATGTTCGAACGAACACGTCCGTCACGCCGCCCATGGTGTAGGCGTCGTAAGACCCTGCGTGGCAAAGAGATACGTCAAGGGATTCACCGCAAGGGCGCCTCCCTGGTTCGTTCGGCTTTCGAACGACTTTCGATGCGCACGCGAAAAGGGCGCGAGCGCGCGCTGGAATTCCGGACCTCGCTCGGCCACGTACCCGATCCGAAAGGCACCCAGGGATTCTGATGACGACCCGACAAGAAGCGGACCGGAGGGTGCCCCCCCCCGGTCCGCGGGTCTTGCTTGGCTGGAGCCGCGAACGACCCCTGCGCCGGATCAGTCCTTGGAGATCTCGATCCTGCGACCCTTCGCCTCGGCCGCCTTCGGCAGATCGATCGTGAGCACGCCCTCGTCGAAGCGCGCCGTGATCTCGTCAGCCTTCACGGTGCGGGGCAGCGTAAACGAGCGCTGGAACGCCCCATAGCTGCGCTCCCACACATGATATCGACGCTCGTCTTCGCCCTCGGTACGCTGCTCGACCTTTTCGCCGCTGATGGTGAGGACGTTGTTTTCAATCTCGATCGAGACGTCCTCCTCCTTCAGGCCGGGAAGCTCGGCGGTGAGCACGAGTCCGTCCTTGCCCTCCGCCACGTTGACAGCGGGAAGCCAAGTGCTCCCGCCGTTGTCCTGCGTGCGGAGCGGGCTGTCCTCGAAGAAGCGAGCCAAGCGGCTCGACATGTTCTCGAGGTCACTCCACGGAGCGACGGACGAAGTCCGGTACGGGTAACGGGTAATGGCCATTTTCGACCTCCTCATTTTGGATGTCTCACTGCGCGCGCCCCACCGGACCGATATCACCGGGTCGGGCCGCGCGTCTCTCGAATCTGCCCCCGTCAAGTGCAACCGGCATGCCAGCACAGCGAGCCCCCGGAAGCTGTCAAAACGGACGATCCACGGCGGTCCGACCGGGCGAATCTGTCAGAATGACGCGACGTCCCTTCCGAATGTGTCGCTTTGAACGACCACTCAGCCGGCCAGCCGGCTCGCGAGTCGGGCCGCACCGAGCGGCGGGTCGATCGGGGCCGTGTGGACAGCGAAGCCCAGCGGGGCGAGGAGCCGGTCGAGCGTGGGGCGTAGCGGCCCGTCCGCTTCGATCAGGCCACCCCAGAGCGCCAGCTCCATCGTGTCCCACTCCAGCCCGGCCCGCTCCAGGCGCTCGAGGAGCGCGACCACGTGGGTCCGCAAGGCGGCCGCGGCATCCGTCGCGATCGAAGCGGCCACGGGGTCTCCCGACGCCGCGATCTCGAGCACGGTGGGGGCGAGCTCGGCGACCTCGGCCTTCGTGGCCCGGTCGACCAAATCGATCAGCTCGGCCCGCGCGGACAGTCCGAGCCGGCGGGTGAGCGCGTCCCGCAACGCCGTGTCCTGGGCCCGGCCATCCTCGGCACGCGCGACAGCGCCCAGCGCGTGCATGCCGATCCAGTAGCCACCCCCTTCATCGCCCAGGCGGGCGCCCCAGCCACCCGTGCGGAAGGTCTCGCCCGTCGGCGATCGGCAGAGCGCGATCGATCCGGTGCCGGCGATCAGCAGGATGCCCGGGCCCTCTCCGAACGCGCTCTCGAACGCGGCCTCGACGTCCGTCCCGACGCGGACCCGATCGGCGAGGCCGAGAGCAGCCAGATCGGCCTCGGCGGCCGCGCGCACGTGCTCACGACCCGCGCCCGCCAGGCCGACCCAAAGCTTTCCAACCGGAGCTTCAACGTCGGCCGCCATGAGCGCCTCCCGGACCGCTGCGGCAACGGCGTCGACCGCCGGCGTGACCGAAGTGACGGTGGCCACGGCTCCGGCGGCCCGGCCTCGAGCGAGTTCCCGGCCGTCCTCGTCGACCACGACGGCGACCGCCCGGGTCCCTCCGGCGTCGACGCCCACATGATACCCGCCCACGTCAGGCCTTCCTCGGGAAGACCCACCCCGCGAGCCATCCGACGGAGAACGTGACGAAGCTGCCGAACGGCACGTACCAGGGCCACGCCATTTCCGCCCGCAGCAGGGTCACCGTCCCGATGCCGACGGCGATGCCGACGATGGCCGCCCCCTGGCCCGGTCGCTCGGTCAGGACGCCGAGGGCGAAGACGCCCAGGAGCCCTCCGTAGACCAGCGAGGCGATCCCCAGCGCGACTTCGACGGCCGACGTGCCCTGTGAGAGCGGGATGAACAGGATCGCGCCGCCGATGAGGAGGGCGGCCCAGACGAGCGTGAAGACGCGCCCGGCCCGGAAGATCCGCGCCTCGTCGTCCGACGCGCCCACCATGGGCGCCCAGTAGTCGTACGCGGTCGCCGACGCGAGGGAGTTGATGGATGACGAGAGCGAACTCATGGCCGCGGCGAAAACGCCGGCGATGAGCAGGCCCGTGAGCCCGGGTGGCAGCGCCTCCACGATGAACCGAGCGAAGATCTCGTCCGGCCGCGCGAAGTCACGGCCGCCGTAGTAGCCCCAGATGCCGAGACCGACCAGGAGGAACAGCAGGAACTGCAGCACCACCACGAAGCCGCTCCCGACCAGCGCCTTCTGGGCGGAGGCACGGTCGCGGCAGGTGAGCAGGCGTTGGACGATGAGCTGGTCGGTGCCGTGCGACGCCATGGTCAGGAAGCCACCACCCAGCACGCCCGCCCAGATCGTATACGTGGTGCTCAGATTCCAGCTGAAGTCGACGACCTCGAGCTTCCCGGCCGCGGACGCGCTCGCCCACACGTCGCTCCAGCCCCCGGGCACGAGGAGCTGCACGGCAAAGAGCGCGACCGCCGCGCCGAGCAGGTAGAGTCCCATCTGGACCGCATCGACCCAGACCACGGCCTTGATGCCGCCGAAGTACGTGTAGATCACGGTGAGGACGCCGATCACGGCGATCGACACCGGATACGGCCACCCGGTGATGAGCGCCAGCGGGATCGCCGTCGCGAACAGCCGCACGGAATCCGCCAGGAGGCGGGTCACCATGAAGATCGCGGACGTGAACCGCCGAGCCCCCACGCCGAAGCGCGTCTCCAGGAGCGCGTAAGCGGTGACGAGCTCCCCGCGGTAGTACGCCGGGATGAGCACGGCCGCGACCACGAGGCGGCCCAACAGATATCCCAGGGTGAGCTGCAGGAAGACGAGACTCCCGGTATACGACACTCCGGGGATGCTCAGGAAGGTGAGGGTGCTGGTCTCCGTCGCCACCACCGACAGCATGACCGCGAACCAGGGGAGCGACCGGCTCCCGAGGAAGTAGTCGCGACCGCCCTTCTGTCCCCGCCCGAGCCAGGCGCCCCAGACGGTGACGCCAAGCAGATACACGACGAGGACGACGACGTCGAGCGCGGTGAAGCCGATCACGGCCCTACCGTCCGCCCCGCGGCTCGACCACGCGATCGGTGATGGAGCGGGCGACGGCGTCGTGGAGATCCCGGCGGAGCGGCACATGGCGCACGTTCTCCCGCGTCGGATGCACGCGGTTCGTGAGCAGCACGACCCAGAGGTCGAGCTCGGGGTCGATCCAGAGGGACGTTCCGGTATAGCCGGTGTGTCCGAACGCGGACGACGTGAAGTAGTCTCCGGCCGACGAGCGCCCTTCCGGTGTATCCCACCCGAGCGCCCGCGACGACGACGGGTCCTGTCGTGCGGTGAAGCTCGTGACGATCTCCGAGTCCAGGAGCGCGACGGGCTCGGGTCGGGCCACCGGGCACGGCTCTCCCACGACGGCCCCCGGCGCGCACGCCGGCGCGACGCCTCCGTTGAGCATCATGCGCGCGAACACCGACAGGTCGAGTGCGGTGCTGAAGAGCCCGGCGTGACCCGCCACCCCACCGGCGGCGTCGGCGTTCTCGTCGTGCACGCGGCCCCAGACCATCTCGTTGCGCCACACGGTGTCCATCTCCGTCGCGGCAATGCGCGGCAGCAGCTCCGCATCGGGGCGGTACATCGTGTCTCCCATACCGAGCGGGCTCCACACCTGCTCGCGGAGGAAGGCGTCGAGCTCCTGCCCGGTGATCGCCTCGACGATCCAGGCCAGGGTCATCGGACCGTGGTCCGAGTAGACCGTCGCCTCGCCCGGAGCCTGCTCGAGGGGCTCGGCGGCGACCGCGTCCCGGTATGCGTCCTCGCCTTCCAGCTCGAAGAACCAACGCCGGAACGGGACGAGTCCGGCACGGTGCGTGAGCAGCTGCCGGACGGTGACGGTCGCCTTGCGGGCGTCACCGCCTGCCCAGTCGGGCAGGTACGACACGACCCGCGCGTCGAGGTCCAGGCGCCCCTCCTGGACCAGCAGCATGACCGCGGTGGTGGTGCCCACCACCTT
>JBBDSM010000131.1:0-8631 GCA_040904945.1 Gemmatimonadota bacterium | reverse complement strand
CTGCGGCCACCAGCCGCGATCCCGGCCGCGACCAACGGGTCGTCGACGACCCGCACGGTCACGCGGTCGGCCACCTTGTCCCGGTAGAGCCCGTGCCCGATCGGGTAGGCCGGCGGGAGGGGAATGGGCAACTGCCCGCCGATCGCTTCCTCTCCGAAAAGGGCGGCGAGCGCGGCGCGTTGCGAGACCTCCCGGTCGCCCCAACCCACCAGGTACGTACCGGCGTCAGGGAGGGCCGAAAGGATGTAGGGGTTGCCGAGCGAAACGACCACGGTGCGCGCGGGATCGGCATGGTCGGCCAACAGCGCCCGGAACGGCTCGGGCAACGCCTCGGGGCCCGATCCGGCCGAGGGCGGCACGTACGCGGTGACCAGAACCGTAGCGCCCTCCCCCGCGTCGTCGAGCACGCCCGCCGCAGCCGCGTAGGCGGCCGAGTCGCTCCGCTCGTCGAGGGCGATCCGCACGGCGCCCGGAGCACGCTCGCTCAGGCCCGGAGCGAGCGCCGCGCCGGCCCAGAGCCAGGTGGACGGCGCGTAGCGGACGTGCACGAAGGCGGCCGCGGTGCCAGCGGGAGAGCCGCCCACGGCGGGGCTGCCGACCCCGAAGGGCAGGAGCCCGAGGTCGTCGCGCACCAGCGTCATCGACCGGGTGGCCACGGAGTCCGCGAACGCCAGATGCGCTCCGGTCCCCACCACCTCGTCCACCCGGTCGAGCGAAACCGTGCGACTCTCGTGCAGCCCCAGACGCGCCTTGAGCTCCAGTATCCGACGGGCCGACGCCTCGAGGCGCGTCCGTTCCAACCGCCCCTCCCGGACCGCGGCGACGACGGCCGCGACCACTTCCGGCACCGCGCGGGGCGCGAGGATGATGTCGGCACCGGCCTCCACCGAACGGACCGAGGCTTCCTCGATGCCGTACATGTCGGTGATCGCGCGCATGGTGAGCGCGTCCGTGAGCACCAGGCCCTCGAAGCCGAGCTCCTCGCGGAGCAGGCCCGTGAGGAGCGGCTCGGCCAGGGTCGCGGGTTCGGATCCGGGTCCGAGGATGCCCGGCAGCTGGACGTGCGCCGTCATGACGCCGTCGACGCCCTCCTCGATGGCCCTGACGAACGGCACGAGCTCGACAGAGTCGAGCCGCGCGCGGTCGGCGGCAATGACCGGCAGCCCCAGGTGCGAGTCGACCGACGTGTCCCCGTGTCCGGGGAAATGCTTGGCAGTCGTGAGCGCGCCGCCCGCCCGCGCCCCTTGGATGAAGGCTGCGCCCAACCGTGCGACGGCCTCCGGGTCGGCGCCGAAGGATCGCGTCGCGATGACCGGGTTGTCGGGGTTGGAGTTGACGTCCAGGACCGGCGCGAAGAGGAGGTGGACCCCCGCCGCCCGCGCCTCGCGCGCAGTGATCCGTCCGTACTCGAAGGCGAACGACTCGTCCCCCACCGCACCGAACGCCATCGTGGGCGGGAACGCGGTCCCTCCGCCCTGGGGCAGCAGCGACGGAAGCGCATACGTGCCCGACAGTCGCATCCCTGGACCGCCGTTCTCGAAATCGGAGGCGACCAGGAGGGGCACGTCGGCGATCTCCTGCAACGCGTTCAGCTTGGCGGCGTAGGCGTGCGGCGTTCCGATGGAGGGCGACACTCCACCGATCCCCTGATCCTCTACCCAGCTCCGGAGAGGCTCGAAGTCGGGGCTCGACGGTGCAGCGTATCCGCCGGGTATCCATTCGATGACGAGTTGAGCCGCGAGGCGCTCCAAGGTGAGTCCTTCGAGGGTGCGCTCCACCCAGGCCGTTGCCTCGGCGTCGAGGCCGTCCGCCGGTCGCACGGGCGGCGGTGCGTACGGAACCCCTGTGGGCTGGCCCGGCGACGGGGATCCGGAAGAAGGTGCGACCGTCCCTCCGCAGGCGGAGGCGACCAGAAGCGTGGCGAGCGTGCCGACCGAGCCGAGCCGACGGAGCTCATCCGTCACTGGCGTTCCGCACGCGCGCGCCGATGGTAAGCCCGTCTCCGATCTCGAACAGAGGGGGGATGCGGGTCGGCACACGTCCCGAGATCTCGAAGTTGCCGAAGAGGGCCCTCGCCGCCGCCCGTTGGCTCGCCTGGGCCCCGCTCCATGCGAGCATGTAGGCCTGCGCGCTCGGAAAATCGCGGATCAGGTACGGGTTCCCGAACGACACTACGACATGGGGGACGCCCGCGTCCGACAGCCGCCCGATGAAGTCGGCGAGCTCCTCGGGAATCGCGACCGACCCCTGATAAGACACCGCCGTCACGTACGTACTCACGACGACGAGCGCGTTGTTGCTCACCTGACGCCAGAGCGCCGCGTAGCGTTCCGGCCCCGCGTCCCGGTCGAGATCGACCGTCGACAGTCGCGGATAGACCGAGCGCACCTGCGCGTTGAAGGTGCGACCTGCCAGGATGTCGTTCGAACGGCGGTAGGTCACCGACAGCACCCTCGCGGTGCGCGTCCCCCGGAGCGGCAGGATGTCACGCTCGTTCTTGAGCACCGTGATGGAGCGCTCCGCGATGTGCTCCGCGAGCTGCGTGTGCTCAGGGATGCCGACGACGTGCTTCAGCCCGTCCAGGGGAATGGTGCGGAGCGTGTCCAGGCCGAGAGAGGCCTTCGTGCGCAGAAGCCGCCGGACCGAGTAATCGATGCGGTCTTCCGCGATCCGGCCGCTCTCCACAGCGCCCACGATCCCGTCGATCGCGGCGGGTACGGAAGCGGGCATGAGGATCACGTCGGCGCCGGCTTCGATGGCGAGCACGGCCGCTTCGGCAGCGGAGCGGCCTCGGGCGATGGCGCTCATATCCATGGCATCGGTGAACACCAGCCCTCCGAAGCCCATCTCGTCGCGCAGAAGCGTCCCGAGCACGTACGGCGACAGCGTGGCGGGATCGGTATCCCCTCCGTTGAGCGTCGGAACCGAGATGTGCGCGGTCATGATCGCCCCCATCCCGGCGTCGATCGCGGCCTGGAAGGGGCGAAGCTCCACGGAGTCCATGCGCGCGCGGTCGTGGCGAATGACGGGGAGCGCGATGTGCGAATCGACGTCGGTGTCGCCGTGTCCGGGGAAGTGCTTGCCGGTGGCGATGGCCCCGTGGTCCTGAACCCCCGAGACGAAGGCCGCACCCATGCGGGAGACCTCGGCCGGGTCCTCACCGAACGCCCGTACGTTGATGATCGGGTTGTCCGGGTTGTTGTTGACGTCGAGCACCGGCGCGAACGGCACGTGGACGCCGAGGGCGCGCGCTTCGAGCGCGGTGACCCGTCCCATCTGGTAGGCGAGCCTGGGGCTGCCCGTCGCGCCCACCGCCATCAGCGTCGGAAAGTCGGTCGCGCCCCCGAGGTCGATGGTTCCCGGCGTATGGACCGCGCCCCGCATGCGGAAGCCCGCACCCGTCTCGAGATCCGCGGCCACCAGGAGCGGAAGACGCGCATGCTCCTGGAGGTCGTTCAACTTGGCCGCGACTTCGGTGGGCGTGCCCACCGACATGATCACGCCACCCACCCCATGGTCCTCGATCATACGCACGATGCGCTCGTGGCTCGGCGTTCCATCAGGGGCGTAGTCGCCGAGCACCCAGGGCATCATGAGCTGCCCGACCTTCTCACGCAGCGTCAGTCCGGCGAGCGACTCGTCCGCCCAGGCGGCGGCACGGTCCTGGGCCGGTTGCTCCTCGGGCACCGCTTCGGCAAGAGGCTCTTCGGGCTCCTCGACCCCGGCGTCGGCTTCGTCTTCGTCCGCCCCACCCGCTCGGCGGGACTCGGCGCTGAGCTCGTCGAGCAGCGCCTCGACCTCGGCCTGGGAAGGAGCGGCCGTCGAGTCCCCCTCTTCCGTCGCGCCCTCCGACGGGACGGTCTCGCCCTCCTGCTCGGGGGGCTCGACCGAGCCTCCTCCGACGAACGGCACGACGCCACAAGCCGGCAGAGCGAAAAGGACGAGCAGGAGCCACACGGGTCTCTTCGAGAGCCCACGGGCGAACTGGCGGAGATGCGGCATCAGCGACCTGCTGGGACGGACGGCGGAGAAGCGCGTTGACGGTACCGGCCGTGGCCACGATCCTTGCCCCATGGCCACACGGACCGATGGGGAAAGACTCGCCGAGACCGGCGGACGCTCGGAAGGTATGCTCAGGAATACCCCCGTACAATCACGCGTGTTCGTCGGGCGCCTGATGGGCGGGCTTCTTCTCGCGCTCGTCGCCTGCGCGGGCGATCCGGCCCCGGAGGCGCCGCGCGAGGTCCAACTCCGTCCCGGTATCGACGTGCTCCTCGACGACTCGCTCCACCTCGTGCGGGAGCGTCGGGTAGGGCTGATCACCAACCACACGGGGCTCGACCGCACGGGCCGCTCGTCGATCGATCGACTGGCGGAGCACCCCGATGTCGACTTGGTGGCCCTCTACTCCCCTGAGCACGGGATCGAGGGTCGGGCGGAGGCCGGGGAGAGCGTCGCCAGCCGCTCGGACGCGCGCACCGGGCTGCCGATCCATTCGCTCTACGGCGAGACCCGGCGACCGACCGAGACCATGCTCGAGGGCATCGACGTGCTGCTCTTCGACCTCCAGGACATCGGAGCGCGCTACTACACCTACGTCTACACGATGGCGTACGCCATGGAGGAGGCCGGCCGGCGGGGCATCCCCTTCGTCGTTCTCGATCGCCCGAACCCCATCGGGGGAGAGGCGGTCCAGGGGAATGTCCTCGACCCGGCCTTCAGCACCTTCGTCGGTCTCTATCCAGTACCGATGCGCCACGGGATGACACCGGGGGAGCTGGCCCGGCTGTACGCCGCGGAGTTCGGGATCGACGTCGACTTGCGGGTCGCCCCGGTCGCGGGCCTCACACGGGCGATGACCTTCGGCGAGACGGGGCTGCCCTGGGTGCCGCCGTCGCCCAATATCCCGTCCGTGGAGAGCGCGCTCGCCTACCCGGGCACGTGCCTGTTCGAAGGCACGCCTCTGTCCGTGGGGCGCGGCACCGACCAGGCCTTCCAGTGGGTCGGGGCTCCCTGGCTGGACGGCGAGGCATTGTCCGCCGCGCTGACCGCGTACGGCTTCGAGGGGGTGCGCTTCGAGCCCGTGACGTTCACGCCGAGCAGCGCGGGCGACGGCAAGTTCGACGGCGTGGAGGTGAGCGGCGTTCGGGTGATCCCGCTGGACGCTGGCTTCGACGCGCCGCGCGTGGGCGTGGCCATGGTGATCGAGGCCTACCGCATATCCGGAGATCGCTGGTCGTGGAACGTCGCGCACTTCGACCGGTTGGCGGGGACGGACGCACTGCGCCTCGGGATCGAAGCGGGGGCGGAGCTCGACGAACTCACGGCCGGATGGGAAGAGCAGCTTCGCGCGTTCGAGTCGTTACGGGATCCCTACCTGATCTACCGCTGAGAGCCGCGGCCTCAATCACGCCCACCCCCACAGCGCCCGTCCCACCAGAGCCCCGCCCAGCACCAGCCACACGGCGTTGGTCCGGAAGCGTACCACCAGGACTCCCGCCGCCAGCGCGATCACCCAGGCCGGCCAGGAGACGAGCACGGCCACGCCGAGCTGGATCGTGACGGCCACCATGAGCGCGAGGGCCGAGACGTTCACCGCGTCCAGAAACGCCGACAGCCACGCCGACTCCCGGAGCCGCGGAATCAAGGGGTTCAGGAGAAGCACGAAGAAGAACGACGGCACGAAGATGCCAACGGTCGCCGCCGCGGCGCCCGGCACGCCGTCCAGCACGTAGCCGATGAAGGTGGCCGTGGAGAGCACCGGCCCCGGCGTGAGCTGGCCGATCGCGATGGCGTCCAGGAGCTGCGCCTGGGTCAGCCAGCCGTAATCCGAGACCAGCCCCCCCTCGAGGAAGGCGACCAGGACGTAGCCGCTCCCGTAGAGCACCGACCCGACCTTGAGGAAAAAGAGGAAGAGCTTCGGGAGCGACACGGCAGCGGCCACACCCGCCGCCCCCGCCGCCCCCGCCGCCGCGGACCCGCCCACCTGGACCCCCACCGAGGTTCCATCCCGGAGGAAGAGAATCGGCACGTACCGGCTCGCCGTCCCACTGTCATCGCCCCCGCTCGCCCGGAACCAGAGCATGCCGAGGACGCCACCGAGCAGCAGCCCCTGGATCTCGCCGAGACCGAGGAGCAGCGCGACGGCGACGCCCACCCCGAGCACCGCGAAGCGCCAGTCCTTCACAGCGGGACGCGCGAGCCTCCAGACGGCGCCGAGGATCACGGCGATGACGGCGGGCTTGATGCCGTACAGGAACGGCTCCACGGCCGGGAGCGATCCGTACTGGACGTACAGCCACCCGAGCACGCCCGTGATGACGACCGCCGGACCGATGAAGCAGGAGCCCGCCGTGGCCAGTCCGGCCCAGCCGGCCCGCTCGTAGCCGACGTGCATCGTCATCTCGGTGGAGTTGGGACCGGGAATGAGGTTCGTCGCACCGATCAGGTCGAGGAAGTGCTGCCGGCCGATCCACTTCCGCCGGGTGACCACTTCGTCCTCGAGCATGGCGATGTGGGCCGCCGGACCGCCGAACGCGATGACGCCGAGCTTGAGGAAGAGCCGAGCCAGCTCTCCCAATCGACCCGACTCTTCCGGACTCTCGCCACCTTGGGGGGGGCCACCGCGGTCCTGAGGCTGAAGATCGGTCATCGGCTGGGGTCACCCGGAGGGAAACGGAACTCCGTGAAGCGGTCCGGGCGCCAAACGGGTCCGTCGTACACCCTCGCCAGACGGCGCTCGAACTCCGCCAGATCCGTGAGCGGGACCGGCTCCACCGGTCGATCATACGGCTGGAAGAAGTCCTCCCAGTGACCCAGCAGGATGTTGCGCGGCCGGAGGTTCCCGACGATCGCCTCCGGATGCCAGGGGACCTCCTCGAAGGTCGCCGGCACGAGGATCGCCACGTCGACCGCACGCTCTGCGAGCACGCTCGCCGGGGCGAACCCCAGCGGCGCCGGAGCCACCGCGTCCTGGTAGTAGATACGGAACGCCACCTCGCTGCCGTCGTCCAGGAAGTCGACCAGGAACGCGAAGGTCTCCCCGTCGACCCACTCGGTCGCCGTGCGGGGTGGCCTCACGCGCGGCTCGTCGGTGGTGCCGACGTAAAGGGTGAGCCCGTCGAAGTGCGGACCGTGCAAGGAGCGCAGGGGCAGGACCCGGATCCGGGGACCATACCGCATCCAACGGCCGGGCGTGCCAGCGTCGCCGGCCGAATCGGTGACGACGTCCATCCGGTCCATGAGCCCGGACCAGATGCCGAGGGTGTTCCGCACCGTGTGGCTACCCAGGATGCGGGCTCGGGGGGCGTGCCGCTCGGCCACGCGCGGCACGTCCATCAGGTGGTCGTAGTGGGCATGGCCCACGAGGATCGCGCGGGCCGCAGCCACGTCGAACGGGACCATCTGCTCGTCCACCGCGACCGTGTCCGACGAAATCGGGCGCAGGCCTGTGTGAAGGAACGACGGGTTGGAGAAAAGCGGAGCCGCGAGCAACTGCTCGCCCTGGTACTCGAAGATCCATCCTCCGGAACCCAAATAGGTGAGGTGTACCGGATGATCCAAGACCGCGTCGGCCGCCACGCCGGTCCCGCCTTCCGGGACCACCACAACCCCGGCGACAGGGGGTCCAGCCCGGGTGCTACAGGCGACGGCGGCGAGCAGCGCCGTCCCCACGAGAACCGGCACGGACCGCTTCGCGCTCAGCGTACCGCGGCGCGAGCGGCGTCCTTGGCGGCCTCGATCCGCCCGAGGAACGCGTCCGATAGCCGGCGCGTCACGGGCCCGACCGCCCCGTCACCGACGGGACGACCGTCGACCTCGACACACGGGCGCACCTCGCCCGTCGTCCCGGTGAAGAACAGCTCTTCGGCACCGGCCAGCTCTTCGACCGCGATCGCGCGCTCCCGCACCGGCACGCCCTCCTGCTCGGCGAGCTCGAGGACCACGTCGCGGGTGATGCCCGGCAGGATGACGTTCGTCTTCGGGTGCGTGACGACCGTGCCGTCGATCACGGCCCAGAAGTTCTGATGCGCCCCTTCGAGCGCGACTCCGTCACGGACCAGGATCGCGTCGTCCACCCCGGCGTCCTTCGCCGCCTGATACGCCAGCACGTTCGGAAGCAGCCCGATGGTCTTGATGTCCACCCGGCTCCACCGCCGATCGGGCACCGTGATGGCGCGGAAGCCGCGGTCCCACACGTCGTCCGCCGGGCGGCTCCAGGGCGCGGCGTAAGCATACACCGTCGGCTCCACCGCAACCGTCGGGAAGTAGTGGGTCCGCGGCGCCGCTCCGCGCGTCACCTGCACGTAGACGAGCGACCGGTCAGCGTCCTCCAGCCCGTTCCGCCCGATGAGCTCACGGTGCATCTCGTCCAGCGACGACGGATCGAACGCGATCCGCATCCACTCCAACCCGCCCTTCATCCGCTGAAGATGCCGATCGAGCCCGAACGGCACGCCTTCGTAAAACGGGGTGACTTCATAGACCCCGTCCGCCAGCAGGAAGCCCCGGTCGTCGACCGAGACGTGAGCGTCGGATTTCGGGAGATACTCGCCGTTGAGATAAACCGTGGTCATCGAGCCGCGTCCGTGAGAGAGTTGCCATTCCCGCCCAAAGATGCGCCCCGAGCCC
>JBBDSM010000130.1:0-3838 GCA_040904945.1 Gemmatimonadota bacterium | reverse complement strand
AGAGGAGCCGGAGATCGTCAGCGGGGCAGGAAGAGTCGTATGTGCTCGCCGTGGCGGATCACCTGGACGGGTACTGCATTCCCCGCGCGGGCGACGCCCAGGCGCAGGTCCCGGATGGACCGTACGACGCTGCCACCGAGTGCCACGATGACGTCTCCCGGCCTCATGTCCGCCGCTGCTGCGGGCGTGCCCGCGGGCACGTCGACGACCAGCACGCCTCCGTCGACCTCGAAGTACCGAGCGAGTTCCGGACGGACGTCGATCACTTCGGCGCCCGCCACCCGGTTGCGTCCGAGGACGTAGGGCGTCAGGGGGCTGAAGTCTCCCGAGGCGTTCATCCAGCGCTCGGGCGCAGGGGCTTCAGGGGCTCGAGAGGGTCGGGGCGGCTCACCGCGCTGGGAGAGGCGCACGCGCATGGAGTCCATGGCCCGCATGATGGACGCGACCATCGAGTCGGGCTCCGCCCCTACGACCATCGGCTCGCCGTAGGGCATGACGACCGCCGGGCGCTCCGCTGCGGCGATGCGGACCTCCTCCCGAACGGCGCCCCGCTGGATCACGAGACGAACGGAGTCGCCGACGCTGAGACGAAGCCGGCTCGCGAGCTGCTGCAACTCCGACGGGCCGACCAGGTCGTTCACTTCGAGCAGAACGTCTCCGGGGAGGAGTCCCGCTCGGGCCGCGGGACTACCCTGCTGGACGTCGGCGATGCGCACGTGGGTACGCGTCGCGCCGCCATCGGACGTGGTGGTGATATCGACCGACACGCCGACCCAGCCCGGGCGCTCCTGGCCATGCGCTTCGGTGGTGGTCGCGAAGGACGCGCCGACGACGAGGCCGGCCGCCGCCACGAAGATGCGGACGGGATGCATCAGAACCACCCTCCGGAGGAGGTGGAGACGAGTTGTGCCGCCACGTCGCGCTCGGCGAGAGCGGACGCGAGGAAGCCGTTGAGGAACGGATCGCCGGGTGCCTGCCGGACGGCGGCCTGGCTCACCAGAACGAGGTGCTCGAGCGCGGCGTACCGGCTGTAGGGGTCCGCGGCGTCGTCGCTGGCGCCGGAAGCCGCCAGGATGGCCCGGTACTGACTCATGGCTTCGACGTAGCTCCGTTCCGCCGCCTGCACGTTCTCGGCCGCCTCTTCGACGTCCGACGTCGCTGCGACCGTGGCAACCGTGACACCCCCGGTGGCCGGCCGACTCGCCCACCCGGCGCCCGACAGCGCCCCGACGGCGAAGAGCAGGACGGAAGCGGCGGCGCGCATCCAGACCGGCGTGCGCGTGAGCGTGAGGCGCGCGAACAAGCCCTGATCGCGCAGAAGCCCCTCCGAACGAAGGCGAGCTTCGAGCAGGCTCCAATCTCCGCGTGGCGGCAGCAGCTCGGGGAGTGAGGCCAGGGCGCGGGTCTGGTCCGAGAGCGCCTCCAACTCGGCGGCACAGCTCGCGCACGCTTCGAGATGCGCCTGCTCGCCGGCGTCGGGTGTGTCGTCCACCAGACGGGCGAGCGTTTCCGTCGTCAGATGCTCCATGATTCCACTCCGTATTCGTTCATCTCGCCGTCCAGGACCGAGAGCATGTTCCTCATCTTCGCCCTGGCCTTGGACAATTGGGATTTGGATGTGCCTGCCGTGACCCCCAACACCTCACCGATTTCCTCGTGGGTGTACCCCTCCACGTCGTGGAGGATGAGCACCCGGCGCATGCCTTCCGGAAGCTCGTCGAGGGCCCTGGAGAGGCGCATTTGGAGGAACGCATCGCCGTGCTTCGGAGGTACGGCGGCGTCCTCGGGCCCGAGACCTTCCGGCGTCACCGGCGCCTCGCGCTTCTCCCGCGTCTTCGACTTCCGGACCGCCTGGAGCGCGGCGTTCACCGCAATCCGGTGGAGCCAGGTCGAGAAGCGGGCGTCGCCCCGGAAGGTGGGCAGAGCCCGGATCGCGCGGATCCAAGCTTCCTGGGCGTAGTCCTGAGCCAGGTCGTCGTCTCCCGCGATCCGGCGCACGACGGCGTACACGCGCGGGGAGAACCGGTCGTACAGCGTCCGGATCGCGCGTGCGTCGCCCTCGGAAGCGAGCTCGAGGAGCCTGGGGTCGGTGGTGGCCGTCTGTCCGTCCATCATGTGTCGACTAGGATACCGCCAGGGCTGGAAAGGGTTGCTCGCCCCTCCTCGCGGCCGAATGGTGCGCGAACGCGCCGAACCCTATACGATAGCGGCCACGTGTCGCGTACCCACCTCACCCAAGTCGAGATCATGGACCGTACCGAATCCCTACCTGGCGCTACCCACCTCGAGTGCACCGGAACCGGAGACCGCATCGAGAGCGAACAGCTCGTCGGCCTCTCCCCGGTCGGCAAGCCGCTTTTCGCCCGCTACGATCTCGACGCGATTCGCGAAGGCTTCACGCCCGAAGCGGTTCGGTGCCGGCGCTCGGACCTGTGGCGCTACGAAGAGGTGCTTCCCGTCCGTGACCGGAAGGCCCAGGTGTGTCTCGGAGAAGGATGGACACCACTCGTGGACGCACCGAGGACCGCCGAGCGGCTCGGTGTGGAGCGGGTCTGGGTGAAGGACGAGGGCCAGAACCCCACCGGGAGCTTCAAGGCGCGGGGCCTCTGCCTCGCCGTGTCCCGAGCTCTCGAGCTCGGCGCGGAAGAGCTCGCCCTCCCCTCCGCGGGGAACGCCGGGAGCGCGGCGGCGGCCTACGGAGCGGCAGCCGGTCTTCCGGTGCACGTCGTCGTTCCGACCGACACGCCGTTGCCGATCCTCGAGGAGATCCGTGCTCTCGGCGCGGACTTGCAGCTCCTGGACGGCCTCATCTCCGACTGCGGCAAGGTCGTGAAGAAAGGCGTCGAAGAGCACGGCTGGTTCGACCTTTCCACGCTGAAGGAGCCCTACCGGGTGGAGGGGAAGAAGACCATGGGGTACGAGCTGTTCGAGCAGATGGGGCGGCTGCCCGACGCCATCGTCTACCCGACCGGCGGCGGTACCGGCCTCATCGGCATGTGGAAGGCGTTCGACGAGATGGAGCGCCTCGGCTGGATCGGGTCGGAACGGCCCAAGATGTTCACCGTGCAGGCGGCTGGGTGCGCGCCCATGGTTCGAGCCTGGGAGGCAGGCGCCGAGCACGCGGAGACCTGGGAGGGAGCGACGACCTACGCGTCGGGACTCAGGGTCCCGGGCGCGGTGGGCGACTTCCTGATCCTGCGCGCGCTTCGTGAGTCCGGAGGGGGCGCCGTCGCCGTTACGGACGCGGCCATGGCGGACTGGGTCGCGAAGCTCGGCTCCGACACCGGGATCTTCGCGGCGCCCGAGGGTGGAGCGACGGCCGCCGCCGTCGGGATGCTGATGGACATGGACTTGATCGACAGGGACGACGAAGTCGTCCTCTTCAACACGGGAAGCGGGCTGAAGTATGTGGGCATGGAGCCGATCGACGGTCAGGGGTGAGGCGGCGGCGTCCCCTCGAGGGGATGCCCCGCCGTCGGCCCGTCCGGGGAGGCGCGTGTGCTCGGGGCGCTGATCTGGTTCGCGTTCGGAGCGTTGGCCGTCCTCGGAGGCCTGGAGGTGCGCCGGAAGGCGCGTGCCTCCAGGCACGAGGAGCGCGCATCGCTCGACGACGACGCGATCCACCGGATCCTGGAGACCGGTGCGCTCACCGTCGACGAAGACCCGCCGCTCGATATGGAAGAGATCGAGGAGGAGGAGGAGCGGTTCTGGACCGAACGCTGGGACGAGCCGGACGAGTGGTAGGGGCTAGCAGCCCGTGGTAGAAGTCTGGTGGGCCGCGTTGGGAGCGCCACAGCCCCAGATCCTAGGCGGCACGACGACGGCATAGCAACGCGCT
>JBBDSM010000129.1:2342-3995 GCA_040904945.1 Gemmatimonadota bacterium | reverse complement strand
TTTCGGGATCGCGTTCATGTTGCTGGTGCTCGTCCCGATGTCCGCAGCGTCCCAGGCGCTGCCCTTCCATACGCCTACGGGCATCACCGCCGGCTTCAGCGAGAACGCGGCCCGCCACTTCGTGACCGCTCTCGGCCGCGGCGGCCTGGTCCGTGACGGGGAGACGATCGTCGACCCCATGGAGCGCGACATCTCCGGGCTAGCGGTGGTGAACGGAGTGGTCCTGGGCGGCTTCACTCCCCTGTGGACGTTCCGGGTCATCGTCCCCTGGGTGCGGAAGACCATGGACTTCACCGCGCCCGGCGGGCGTCGCGCGAGCTTCGAGACATCGGGCGTGGGGGATGCGTTCATCCAGAGCAAGTGGATCTTCTACCGAAAGGACCGGCCGGGAGCCACGACCCGCCTGGGAATCCAGGGGCGCTTGAAGATCCCCTTCGGGAAGACCGACGCCCGCCTTCCGTCCGGTGATGTCGCGCCCCGGCCGCTGCAGGTGGGCACGGGCTCGTGGGACTTCGAGCCGACGGTCCTTTTTACGGCGACGACGCCGGGTCGCTGGGGCCTGCATGGTCAAGCCGGAGGGCGTTTCAACGGCCGGGACGAGGGCTTCGAGGCCGGCGATGTCTTCCTCTACAACCTGGCGCTGGGGTTTCGGCTCCTGCCGGGGGTGTATCGGAGCATGAGCGATCAGACCTTGGTAACCTACCTGGAGCTGAACGGAGAGGTGGCTGGCCGCGACGAGGTGGGAGACGGCGAGAACCCCGACTCGGGCGGACACGTCCTCTTCCTCAGCCCGGGCCTTCAATGGGTCGTCACCCCCTGGCTCCTCTTCGAGGCGTCGGTGCAGGTGCCCGTCGTCCAGGAGTTGAACGGCGCCCAACTCGAGCATGAGACCCGCTTCCAGCTCGGAACCCGGTACCGGTTTTCGGTCCTGCGATAACCGAGAGTCGCGAATGACACGCATCGAGATGGGCTGGCATTGAACCCCCGCACGGAGGCGAACAGATGAACAATCGGCCGGAAGCGAAGATCCGCACGGTGACGCTCACCGCCTTGCTCATGACACTCCTCGTCGTCCCGCCACCGGCGGCGGCGTTAGCGCCCGAGGCCACGGAGCCGCCGCCCGACATCGTGGTGGAAGTGAACGGGCTCTCCTGTCCTTTCTGTGCTTACGGTATCGAGAAGAAGTTCGTCGAGCGGCCCGAGGTGGACTCGATCGTGGTGGAGCTGGCGGAGAACGAGGTGCATCTCTGGCTCAAATCCGGGGAGGAGCTCTCCGACGAAGCGGTCCGACGCACCGTGGAAGAAGCCGGCTTCACGCCGGGAGAGATCCGCCGGCCTGAACAAGCTGGCGCGAGGTGACGGCGAGATCCCGCGGAGCGGTTCCCTGGAAGGTGGTGGCCGGATCCGCAGGCCTTCTCCTGGTTCTGATGGCCGGGGTTGCGTTCCTGCCCACCCTCCTGCGCCAGAGCCAGGAAGTTTACGAATGGCACGCCTCCTGGGGCGGCACGGGGTCGGGACCCGGCGAGTTCGACGGGCCCATTGGGATCGCCGTCGACGGGGCGGGCTTCGTCTACGTGAGCGACGCGGGAAACAACCGGATCCAGAAGTTCACGGCCGACGGTCGCTTCGTGACGGAATGGGACGGGACGGAAC
>JBBDSM010000129.1:0-2242 GCA_040904945.1 Gemmatimonadota bacterium | reverse complement strand
CGGGAAGCTCCGCCGCCCGATGCATCTGGAGCTGGTGGGCGACAGCCTTCTCTACGTGCCCGAATATCTGAACGACCGGATCCAGCGCTTTCACCTCGACGGGGCGCCGGCAGGGACGATCGCGGAGGACACGGTGACGGCGGAGGGGCTCCTGGACGCTCCCGGAGGTGTCGCCGTCGTTCCGGAAGGCGACGAGGTGTGGATCGCCGACTTCTTCCACCACCGGGTGGCCGTCTACGGGCGGGACGGAAGGTATCGGCGGCGCGTCGGGTCGAGCGGCCGCGGCGTCCCGGGTCGCCTCCACTACCCCACCGACGTGGCATTCGGCCCCGACGGTACGGCCTACGTCGCCGACGCTTATAACCACCGGATTCAGCGCTTCTCCAGAGACGGCCGACGTCTCGACAGCTGGGGAGGGCCCCTGGGTCTGGGACTCCCCGGTCCCTGGAAGGGTTGGTTCAGCGTGGCCACCGGCGTCCACGTCGACGCCCGGGGCCGGGTGTTCGTCGCCGACTTCTACAACGACCGGGTGCAGGTCTTCGGCCCGGCCGGGGACTTCGTGGCCGAATGGGGCGGCGCGGGTTCGGGAGACGGGGCGTTCGACCGGCCGACCGACACGGCCACGGGGCCCGGAGGGCGCGTGTACGTGGTGGATTTCGGGAACGACCGTATCCAGGTGTTCACGTGCCCCTCGTGTTGAGGCTCGAGTGAGCTCCAGGGCTGAGCTTCCCTCGGACGGACGGTGGCGCTACCGCTCCGGCCGGAGCGTCACACTGACGTCCTGTCTGCGGTACATGCAGATCCCGTTGACGTCCTCACAGACGTAGTAGAGGGCGTAGCCGGGGATGCTCACCGGCCCGCCGCCCGGCTCGTCGGGGGCGCGCACCTCGGCTTCGATCACCCGGATCTCCTGGGAGACGATCTCCGGCGGAAGCGGATGACTGTGCATCCGGGTTTCGACCTGCCATCCGTCGGGCGGATCGAGCCACAGCACCATCGGCTCGGCCTCGTTGTTCCAGTGTGCTTCGTTGCGGGCGATGGGCTCGAAGGAGAAGTGCAGGCGTGTCACCTCTCCCGGCCCGACCCGGGCGGGGACGGCCACGGTCTCGACGTCGACGAATTCGCCCTCGTCGCGAAACACCCGGCCCTGCGGATCGGGTTCGTCCCCGGACCGTGGGGTGGCCACGAACTCACGCTGCGGGCTCGCGAACTCCGACCCACGGGGCTCGACGGTGAGTGGGACGGGCTCCGCTCCTCGGGCCTCGAGCTCCTCGCGTGCCGTGACCACCCAGTCGTAGAAGGGATACGGCTTGTCGAGGCGCGGACCGTACTGCTGAATGCGCCGGCGCCAGATGTACTGGTTCGGGTCGATGTCGAGGGCCGCCGACCACTCGTCGACGGCACGCTGGAAGTCGCGTTCGCGCCGGCTCTCCGAGTCGTGGCGCATCCGGTAGGCGACGCCCAGCCGGAAGTGGGCCATGCCGTCCGAGGGGTCGGCTTCGATGACGCGCTCGAACGCGTCGATGGCCTGATCGACCCGGCCCGCGCCGCCCCACACCGCGATGGCGTCGCCGTACGCTTTCCATGCCTCGGCGGTGTTTTCGCTCCGGGCCCGCTCGTGGATCGCCCCGACGTCGGGACGCGTCGGCTCCGGGGCCTCGGTCGGCGCCTCCACCGGTGCGCCGAAGGTTTCGGCCACGAAGTCGTCGTCCACGCTGCCGTCCTCGTCCATCGCTGGCAGGACCTCGCGGATCACGCCGCTTTCGTCGATGGCCAACGTGATCGGCACGACGGGCGTCTCCAGGAGATCGTACGAGTCGACGAGGATCGGCCACCCCATCTCCTTCCACTGCATGAAGAGGCGGGCACGGTCGGGGTGCTGCTCCTGGATGACCCCGACCATCTGGATGGTGCCGTCGTCCTGAAGATGTTTCGTCGCTTGGTGCCACCCGGGCACGTGTCGTCTACAGCCTGCTCACCACGAGGCGAAGACGTGGAGGATCACTTTCTGGCCACGGAAGTCGGCGACCGAGGTCGGTCGCCCGTCGTCCAACGAGGGTAGGGCCAGCGTCGGGAATGGGGTGCCCGGCTGGAAGGGGTGGCTCGGCATCTGAGCATCCGAGGATGAGGGTCCGGCAAGGAAGCCGGCGAGGACCGCCACGAACGCCGTCAGGATCGGGGAAACGGTTTGGGCTCGGTCGATCACGGGACCTCCTTCGGCATCGGCGATGCGGGTCCCGCC
>JBBDSM010000128.1:0-24097 GCA_040904945.1 Gemmatimonadota bacterium | reverse complement strand
GGGAAGGCGTAGCTGAGCCCCAAGGTGCTCGTGGCGAACGCATCGATGCCGAGACCGGTCAGGTCCAGGTCGGTCGCCTCGCCCGTCCGGCCCGCGTTGCCGAGCATGAATCCTTCGGCTACACCGGCCGGGAGCACGAAATCGCTCGAGGCTGTCGTCGAGATCTGCAGCCCGAAATTCCCGAAGGTCAGCGCGAGCCCCGAGACGTCGGCGCCCACGAGCCCCGACTGTCCGCCCGCGTTCTCGATGCGCGTGAGCCACTCCTCCACCACGGCGTCGGGCACGACCACGCCCTCGTACTCCTTGAGGTCCGAGAGCGTCACCGGGCCGAAGCCGACGCGGGTCTGGATGGGAAGGATGGCCAGGCTGAACCCGGAGCCGGGCATGCCGAGCCCCGCCGGATTCACGCTGATGGCGCCGAAGCCGCGGGCGGTTGCCGTCGTCGCGCCCGAAAGGGCCAGGGTCGATGTGCTCGCGTTGGCGAGCTGGGCGTCCGCGGTCCGCGGAGCGCCGCCTAGGACGGCGGTGGATACGACCACCGCCATCGTCACACGAAAGAAGTGCTTCATGGTCATGGGTCGTTTCCTCAGCCGATCAGAATCGTGAAGTCGAGCGTCGCTTCGAGCAGCATCACCTGGCCGGGCCGGATCGTGACCGAGTCGCCATTCGCCACCCCGCTGCCGCTGAAGAGCACGTTGGGCTGACCGATGAACGAGCGGAGCTCATCTCCGGTGTAGCTCAGCGTGACGGTCGACGTGCTCGCGTCCGTGATGGAGATGCTCCTCGATGTGCTCCCGATCTCGATGGTGCCGTCGAGGCTCACCCCGAACGGGTTGTCGATGTCCAGAATGATGGAGCCCTCCACGATTCGTTCGGCGATATCCTGCTCAATGTCCTCGAGGCCGATCTCCTGCTCGTCGATCGTGACCGTCCGGCTGCCCACGTCGACCGTCACGGAGCTCACGAGGAGCGACTGAACGGTCGCGGTCACCTCGATGAGGTCGGACGTGTCGATCTCGGCGGTCTGTCCACCCTGCGCGTCGACGGACGTGGTTGCGCGGATCGGGCCGGTGATCGAGCCGGGCTGGACCGAGAGCGTCCGGGCCACGGGCACGTTCGGGGGCAGGTCGTCGGCGGGGTCCTCGAGAACGACCTCCCCGAGAACCTCACCCGTCAAGTCGTCGGCGATGGTGATGGTGACGGACCCGCCGTTGTCCAGTGGGTCGAACGTGAAGCCGTTCAGGATCTCGATTTCGACGGAGCCCCCGGACACCTCGGCGGAGAGCACCTCAGCGGGCAGCGCCTGGATCGACACGAAGTCGCCCGAGAAAGGAGGCACTTCCACGGCGAAGCCGCCGGAGTCCAAGCAATCCGGGCACAGGTCGCCCAGGGTTTCGACCACCGAAACCGGATCGACCGACACGTCGAACGCCTCACCGGAGACCGTGACCCCGGCGGGGAGCAACTCGTCGACCGAGAGCGAGGTCTCGTTGACCGGGACGATCCAGCGCGGCTCGAACATCGGAGGCTCGGTCGGCACGTCGCAGGCCGTGAGCGTGAAGATGGCCGCCGCGGCCGCGAACAGCGCGCGCGGAGAATTCATAAGTGACTCCGTGATTCGTTCATTGGGTTCTTGGGGGGCCGCCAGCGAGGATCCGGCGAATCCGATGGCTCCCGGCGACGTTTGGACGTCGACCGGGGCAAGCTCTTGGAAAGCAAGGGGCGTACCGGCGGGGGAGGCGGAGCGGGAGCTGCCTTCGCGACCGGGTCGGGGGGGATCCGGGAACCGGTCGAGCGAGTGCGGATGGTATGGGCAACAAGTCGTTGCCCATCAGGGGCTTACGGGTTCACCGACTGTCAGGCGCGAGGGCGGATCCCCGCGCCTCGTTCCGGGCCTGGCCACTTCGAGGGGCTCAACCGGTGCGTTAGCTTTTCGGACTCCATCGTTCCCTCATTCGGCACTCCTTTCCGTGCAAATTGCCAACATCCGGAACTTCTGCATCGTCGCGCACATCGACCACGGCAAGTCGACGCTCGCGGACCGACTGCTCGAGGGCACCAGCACCCTCGACCAGCGCCGCATGCGCGAGCAGGTGCTCGACGACAACGAGCTGGAGCGCGAGCGTGGCATCACGATCAAGCTCCACGCCGTTCGCATGGCCTACAAAGCCGCGGACGGGAAGGAGTACCAGCTCAACCTGATCGACACGCCGGGGCACGTGGACTTCACCTACGAGGTGTCGCGCTCCCTGGCGGCGTGCGAGGGAGCCATCCTCGTGGTGGACGCCACGCAGGGGGTGCAGGCGCAGACCCTGTCCAACCTGTTCCTGGCGCTCGAGGCCGATCTCGAGATCATCCCCGTGGTGAACAAGATCGACCTGCCCGGGGCGGAACCGGAAAAGCGCCGGGACGAGATCGCCGAGCTGCTGGGGGTGGATCCGGAATCGGTGCTGCTGGCCAGCGCCAAGGAAGGCATCGGCATCCCCGAGATCCTGGAGGCGGTCGTGGAGCGCGTGCCGCCGCCCGAGGGCGATCCGGCGGCTCCCCTGCGCGCACTCATCTTCGACTCCTACTACGACAAGTATCTCGGCGCCGTCCCCTCGGCACGGGTGGTGGATGGAAAGCTTAAGCCCGGCATGCGCATCGCCTTCGGGAACGCCGAGGCGAGGTACGAGGTCACCGAGGTCGGGCACATGAAGCTCGGCCGTGTCCAGGCAAAGGAGCTCGGACCGGGGGAGGTCGGGTACGTGGTCGCGGCCATCAAGGAGGTCGGCGACACGAAGGTCGGTGACACGATCCTCGACGCGGACAACCGTGCGACGACGCTTCTGCCGGGATACAAGGAGGCCCGTCCGATGGTGTTCGCCGGGCTGTACCCGACGGACTCGGACGAGTACGAAGAGCTGCGCGACGCCCTCGAGCGGCTGAAGCTGAACGACGCGAGCCTCCAGTACGAGCCCGAGTCCTCCGTGGCCCTGGGGTTCGGCTTCCGCTGCGGCTTTCTGGGCCTCCTGCACATGGAGATCGTCCAGGAGCGGCTGGACCGTGAGTTCGGCGTCGAGCTCATCACTACCGTGCCGAACGTGGAGTACCACGTGAACCTCACCGACGGGACCGAGCTCGAGATCGAGAGCCCCACGGCGCTGCCGCCCCCCGGGAACATCGACAGCATTTCGGAGCCCATCGTTCTCGCGCGCATCCTGTGCCCCTCGGAGTACATCGGGAACGTCCAGAAGCTCTGCCACGAGCGCCGCGGCGTCTTCAAGGGGATGAGCTACCTCGACACGCAGCGCGTGGAGATCGACTTCGAGCTGCCCCTCTCCGAGATTGTCCTCGACTTCTACGATCGGCTCAAGAGTGGGACCCGCGGATATGCCGCGCTCGACTACGAGTTCCTCGAGTACCGCGAGGACGACCTGGTCCGCCTCGACATCCTCCTGAACGGCGACCCGGTGGACGCGTTCAGCGTCATCATCCACGAGGACAAGGCCTACGAGTACGGCCGTGACCTCGTGAGCAAGCTCAAGGAGCTGATCCCACGGCAGCAGTTCCAGGTCGCTTTGCAGGCCACCATCGGCAACAACGTGGTCGCTCGGAGCAACGTTCAGGCGCTCCGGAAGAACGTGACCGCGAAGTGTTACGGCGGCGACGTCAGCCGGAAGCGGAAGCTCCTGGAGAAGCAGAAGGAAGGGAAGAAGCGCATGAAGGCGGTCGGCTCCGTGGAGATCCCCCAGGAGGCCTTCCTGGCGGTGCTGAACCTGGGCTCGGACTGACCGTGGGCGAGGTGGCCGAGACCGGGGGCGGCCGGGCCCGATCGACCATCATCCGCGCGCCGAACCATCTGGGAGATGTCGTCCTGGCGCTCCCCGCGCTGGTGGCCGAGGGGTCCGACGTCCTGGTGGTGCGCGGCCTCGCGCCGATCCTGGAGATGGCGTTGGGTCGGGGGCGCGTATGCTCCTTCGAGCGGGGTTTCCGGGGATGGAGGGCCGCCGTTGGTGTGCTCCGCCGACGCGACTACCAGCGGGGGATGCTCATGACACCCTCCTTTTCGGCCGCATGGATGCTCCGATGGGGCGGTGTTGGCGAGCTGCGCGGTACAACGACCGACGCGCGTGGCTGGCTGCTCCGCGACCGGATCGACGCCGCCGAGCTCTGGTCCCTCCACCGGATCAATCAGTACCGTCTGCTCCTCGGCCAGGGAACGGACGCGGAGCCGATCTCGCACCGGCTCGAGGTGCCGGGCCCTCTGGTCGAGCGGTGGAGCGGCGAGCTGCGGGACGGAAGCCGCCGCCTGGTGGGACTCTTCCCGGGAGCCAACGCGCCGGCGCGCCGCTGGCCGCTGGAGCGCTTCGCGGCGCTGGCGAAGGCGCGAGCGGAGGCCGGCGATCACGTGGTTGTCATCGGCGGGCCGGGCGAGCGGGACCAGACCGCCCGGGTCGCCGCCGCCGCGCCGGGCATCGTCGATCTCGGCGGACGGACCGGCATCGACGATCTCGCGGCCGTACTGGCCGTTGTGGACCTCCTGGTGACCAACGACACGGGGCCCATGCACCTTGCCGGCGCCGTGGGGACCCCTACCGTGAGCCTGTGGGGGTCGTCCGATCCGAAGGAGGTGCGCCAGACGGGCGCGCCGGACTTCGGCGTCACCGGTGCCGATCTGCCCTGCAAGCCCTGTTACCGGAACCACTGCCCTCGGAAGGGCGCGGGCACGCTGCTCGCCGACGCGCACGAGGAGTGCATGAAGCTCATCGACATCGACGACGTCGCCGCTGCGACCGAGCGCGCGCTCCAGGAGACCGCGCGTTGACCGCGGAGCGCCGCCCGTGAGCCGCTGGGTCGTCGGCGTCGACATCGGCGGGACGAACCTCGTGGTCGGGATCGTGCCCGCGGAGGGCGGCCCGCCCGAAGGTCTGCGGTCACGGGCGACGGAGCCCGCACGGGGCGCCGACGCGGCGGTCGCGGACGTGGCGCGCATGGTCGAGGGCGCCATCGAGGAGACCCTCGCCCGGCACGGGGGCACGCGCGCCGACGTAGTCGGGGTGGGCATCGGGTGTCCGGGCCCGCTCGACCTCGACGCCGGCGTGATCGTCGAGACGCCGAACCTGGGCTGGGATGGCTACCCCATTCGCGACCGGATCTCGGAAGTCCTCGACATGCCGGCCACCCTCGACAACGACGCCAACTGCGCCACATACGGCGAGTGGTGGATGGGGGCGGGGCGGGGGATGAGCTCCCTGGTCGGGCTGACCCTTGGCACCGGGATCGGGGGCGGGATCGTCCTCGACGGGAAGCTGGTTCGGGGCGCTTCGGGCTCCGCTGGCGAGGTCGGACACATGACGATCGACCTGAACGGCCGTCGGTGCGCCTGCGGCAACTACGGCTGCCTCGAAGCCTATGCGTCCGGGCCGAACATCGCGGCCCGCGCGCGGGAAGGGATCGAGGTCGGATATCGATCGTCGATTCCGGAATTGGTCGACGGGGACCTCTCTTCGATCACTGCGCTCACGGTGTACGAAGCGCTCGTCGGCGGCGACGCCTACGCCCAGGAGGTCATGCTGGAGACGGCGAAGTTCCTGGCGGCGGGGATCGCGAACCTCGTCAACGTGCTGAACCCGGAGCGGGTCGTGCTGGTGGGAGGTGTGACCCGGGCGGGCGAGCATCTGCTGGGCCCGCTCCGCTCGGAGGTCCGGCGGCGGGCTTTCGATTGGGCCGCCCGCGCTTGCACCATCGTGCCCGCGGAGCTTCCGGAGACGGCCGGCGTGATCGGAGCGGTGGGGGTGTTCGTCTCCGAGACCGAGCTGGGCTCATGACGCCTTCGTCCGAAGCATCCCGCACCCTCGGTGTGGTCGGCACGCTCATCTGGGACCGGATCTTCGACCGGGACAGCCGGAGCGAGCCGGTCGAAGAGTGGGGCGGCATCGCCTACGCCCTCTCCGCGCTCAGCGCCGCGCTTCCGGACGACTGGCGGATCCTCCCCATCGTGAAGGTCGGGCGGGACCTCGCCGAGGAGGGCCGGCGGTTCCTGCTGGAGATCCCCCGGGTGGACGACCGTGGGATCGTGGTGGTGCCCGAGCCCAACAACCGCGTCGAGCTCCGGTACGAGGAGCAGGGGCGTCGGACCGAGCGCATGCGCGGCGGCGTGCCGCCATGGACGTGGCCCGAGCTCTCGCCGTTCACGGAGCTGAGCGACGCGCTCTACGTCAACTTCATCTCCGGCTTCGAGATGGAGCTCGAGACCGCCCGGGCGCTCCATATGGGATACGACGGCCCCAGCTGGGCCGACCTGCACTCGCTCTTCCTCGGCATCACGCGGTCGGGTACCCGGGTTCCCCGTCCCCTCGAGGCGTGGGTGGCGTGGATGCGCTGCTTCGACGCCGTGCAGATGAACGAGGACGAGTTCGGCCGGCTCGGCGCCTCGGGCGACCCATGGGTGCTCGCCGCCGAGGCGATGGGCCCGGAGTTGAAGCTCCTGGCCGTGACCCTCGGGGGGCGCGGCGCGGCGTACGTGGTGAACGAGGACCTGGAGGCGGATCCCATGCGGTGGCGAAGCGAAGCGCGGGTTCGGCGGGCGCCGCGCTCCCGGAGCGGACGGGTCCCGCTGGAAGGAGCGGCTATGGACGGTGATCCCACGGGATGTGGCGACGTCTGGGGCGCCACGACCTTCGCGCGACTCCTTGCCGGAGATCCCGTGGAAGACGCCATGCGGGAGGCGAACCGTCTGGCGGCGCTGAACGTCGGGCACCGGGGCGCCCGAGGTCTCTACCGGCATCTGGCCGGACGACTCTCGCACGTGGAGGAGCGCAGATGAAGGTGGTGTCGGTCCCCGGGTCCCTCGACCAGCAGACGGTCGACGGATTCTTCGACGAGGTCTCGCGGCTGGATGCGGAGCGCACGCTCTTCGATGCGCGCCACGTCCGCTGGGTGGACCCGAACGGCATGGTCGCGCTTCTGGTAGCGGGGGCGGTCGCCGGTCGGGGGAGCGAGGAGCGTCCGCGGCTCGAGCCGCCCGAGAGCTCGGACGTCACTGGATACCTGGCGCGCATGGGCTTCTTCGAGCAGGCTCAGGAGGTCTTCGAGGTGAGCCGACGCTCCGGCCGCCGCCCCTCGGCCGGCGGCTCGGACGTCCTCCTCGAGATCACCCGGATCGCGGCGAACGCGGATGTGCACTCCGTGGTGGACCGGGTCCAGCGGGGGGCCGGTGAGATCCTCTCGTCGAGGCTGGGATACCCTCCGAGCGCCGTCGTGCAGTTCTCGGTCATCCTCTCCGAGGTCTGTCAGAACATCCTGGAGCACTCCGAATCCGAGGGGTGGGTGGCGGCCCAGGCGTACAACTGGGCCAGGAGGCTCGGACGGTACGTGGTGGTGATCTCGGTCATGGACATGGGCCGGGGCTTCCGGGGCTCCCTCGGCGACCAGCACTCGGCGCGCTACGGCGACCGTTGGGCGGACGCGACTGCGCTCGAGGCCGCGTTCCTCCACGGGCTGACGCGCTTCCCGGACTCCGGGCGCGGTCAGGGAATCCAGCAGATGCGCCGGCAGGTTCAGCGGTGGAACGGCTCGATCTCGGTGCGCAGCGGAACGGCGCGCATCGCCCAGGTCCCGAGTTGGGACGACTCGCCCCCCATGGTCGAGCAGCTCGCGCCCTTTCCTGGCGCCCAGATCGGAATCGTTCTGCCGGCGAAGGAAGGATGACCGACCTTCCCGTGGACCCCATCGCCATCGACGTCGGGCAGGTGCTCCAGCACACCGAGACGTCCCTCTACGCCCAGCTCGTCACGCGCCCGACCGGGCGGGCCGTGCGCATGGCCATCGAAACCCGTCTGCACGGGGCGGGGCCGCGGTCCCTCTCGCTCATCGACTTCTCGGAAGTGGCCATCCTCGATTTCTCGTGCGCCGACGAGGTCGTGGCCAAGCTGATCCAGCGTTATCTGGAGCCCGATCCCCACGAGGCCTTCTTCGTCTTTCGCGGCGTGCACGAGCCGCACCGCGACCAGGTCGAGTACGTGCTCGAGCGCCAGGGACTCCTGGCCGTGGCCGAGACCTCGCCCGACACTTTCGAGCTGCTGGGCGACCGGTCGGGCGAGGAGGAGCGCGCGTGGCTCGACCTCGAGCGGCTGCGTTACGTGCCCGCACCGGAACCGGGTGCGGCTGCGGTCCCCGACGCGCCCGAGCCGGGATGGCTCGACGCGCTGGTTCGCCGGAGAGTCGCGTTCCGGAGCCCTGTGTCCGGCCGCGTACATGCGCTCAGCCACCTCGTCCAGCATCTTCTCTGAGCCAAACAGCCCGAGTCCACTCTTCCCGGAGAGCCAAGTCCATGTCGGAATCCCGTCGTCCCGCCACCCTCGCCATCCACGCCGGAGAAGCACAGCGTGCGCCGGGACAGCCCGTGGCGCCGCCGGTCTATCAAAGCGCGACCTTCGTATGGTCCGATCCGACCGACGGCGATCTGCTCTACACCCGCTACGGGAACAACCCGAACCAGCTCCAGACGTCGCGCAAGATCGCCGCGCTGGAGGGAATGGAGGCCGGAGCGGTGCTCGGAAGCGGCATGGCCGCGATCGCGATGACCTTTCTCGCGCTGACGGAGTCCGGCGATCACATCGTGGCGTCGTCCCGGCTCTACGGTGCTACGCGGACACTCCTCGAGTCCGAGCTTCCCCGGAGGGGCGTGCAGACCACGTTCGTGGACCCGTTCGACGGCGATTGGGCGGGTGCGCTCCGTGACCGCACCCGGGTCGTGTACCTGGAGCTTCCGACCAACCCGACCATGCGCGTCCCCGACCCACGGCCGGTCGTCGCGCTGGCGCATGCTCAGGGCATTCCGGTGGTGTGCGACGCTACGTTCGCGTCGCCCGTGAACTTCCGAGCCGGGTCGGTGGGCATCGACGTCGTGGTTCAGAGCGCCACCAAGTACCTCGGTGGTCACTCCGACCTGATCGCCGGCACCGTGGCCGGATCGGCCGAAGTGATTGAGCGCGTCGTCAAGATGGCGCAGCTCTACGGTCCCTCCCTCGACCCGCACGCAGCCTGGCTCCTGGACCGGGGCATGCGCACCCTCGACGTCCGCGTCGAGCGGCACAACCGGAACGCGCTGGGCCTCGCGCGGTGGCTTCAGGGCAGGCCGGGCGTGGCCGACGTCGTCTATCCGGGGCTCCCTTCCCACCCCGACCACGAGGTGGCGAGCGAGTTGCTCGCCGGCTTCGGCGGCATGGTGGGGGTCGTGCTCGACGGCGGCGGCGACGCGGCGGATGCGTTCATGGGCGCCCTGGAGCTCGCCTTCCCGGCGCCGAGCCTCGGCGGTGTGGAGACGCTCGTCTCACAGCCCCGCCATACGTCGCACCGATCGATGGCGACCGACGAACGCGTGCAACAGGGAATCCCCGACGGCTTCGTGCGCATCAGCGTGGGTATCGAGGCGCTCGAGGATCTGCAGGCGGACTTCGGCCGCGCGCTCGACGCGGCCGCGAGCTGACCCCGGGTCGGTTGACGCCTCCACCGCCGCTCGGGTACCTTCGACCGCCGCCCCCGGGGACGGTGCGGCGACCGACCGACCCCTTCCCACGCCGTTCATGAGCACCGAAGAGAAGATCCAGGAAGTGCTCGAAACGCTGCGCCCGGCCATCCGGAGCGACGGTGGCGACATCGAGCTCGTGGGCTTCTCGAGTGAAGACGGCGTCGTGGAGGTCAAGCTCCTGGGGGCGTGCCAATCCTGTCCGATTTCCATGCGGACGCTGAAGGAAGGGATCGAGCGGCGCCTGAAGGAGTCGGTGCCCCAGGTCTCCTCCGTCGAGGCCCGGTAGCCGCGACCGGCGTTCGCTCAACGCATCCGATCATGAACGCTGACGAGCTGAAGCGCTCGGTGACCGCCACCCTGTCCCGTATCCCACACCCGGGATCCGGGCAGGACCTGATATCCGGGAACCATGTGCAGGACCTGGAGGTCGACGCCGCCGGGTCCGTGCGGTTCCGCTTCTCCCTCCGCCCCGAGGACCCCTCCGACCTGGTGAAGCAGGCCCGGTCCGCCGTGGAGTCACTCGATGGCGTCCAGGACGTGAAGATCAACGTCCAGCTTCCGCAGATGGCGCCGTCCGGCGGTGGTAAGCCGGGTGGTGGGCTCAAGCCCGGGTCCGTGCCGGCGCCGACGCCGAAGCCCGGCATCCTGGCCCAGGTCGGCCACGTGATCGCCGTCAGCTCTGGGAAGGGCGGCGTGGGCAAGTCGATGGTCGCCGCGAACCTGGCGGCGTCGCTCGCGAAAACCGGCCTGAAGGTCGGGCTGCTGGACGCCGATATTTACGGGCCGAACATCCCGCTCATGTTCGGGGTGCACAAGCGTCCCGAGGTGTCGGGGGCGAAGGGCAAGGAGATGATCGAGCCGCTCGAGGCCCACGGGGTGAAGCTCATGAGCCTCGGCTTCCTGCTCGAGAAGGATCAGCCGGCCATCATGCGGGGCCCACTCATCGCGGGCATCCTCAAGCAGTTCCTCGAGCAGGTCGATTGGGGCGCGCTCGACGTCATGATCGTGGACATGCCACCCGGAACGGGCGATGCGCAGCTCTCCCTCGTCCAGACGATCGACGTCGACGGGGCGGTCATGGTCACCACGCCGCAGCGCGTGGCCACGGGCGACGTCCGTCGCGGCGTGAAGATGTTCGAGCGGGTCAACACGCGGGTGCTCGGCATCGTGGAGAACATGAGCGGCCTCGCGTGTCCCGGCTGCGGGGAGATCGTGGACGTGTTCGGTTCAGGCGGCGGTGAGGAGCTCGCCGAGGAGCTCGGACTTCCCCTGCTCGGCAAGGTTCCGCTCGACCCGGCGGTCTCCAAGGCTGGGGACGAGGGAGCGCCTACCGTGATGTCGTCCCCGGACTCCGCGGCGGGCGTCGCGCTGGACGCGGTCGCTCAACGGGTGAGCGGCGCGGTCGGCGTGCCGGTGCCGCGCTGATCAGTCGCCTTCGAGCCAGCGCCGGTCCGAATCCGACAGCGCGTCGCCACCGCGGCTCTTGTCGATCAGCTTGACGACGACCCAGCCGACCAGGAGGACCGGCGCGACCTTGAAGAGCAGGAAGGACGCCAGCCCGAAGGTCAGCGAAAAGACGACGCCGATGAGGCCGAGAACGAGCCCCGCGACGACCAGGGTGATCAGGCCGACGGCGAAGAAGGTGAGTAGGGAGCCTAGCATCGTATGTCTCCAGTGTGTCTCGTGTGTGTGCCGTCAGCGGATCCAGACCACCTGGACGCTCCCGAAGGCCGCGTTCAGGTCGATGGTCACGTTCCGCTCTGCTTCTTCCCAATCCAGCGAATAGTAGGAGTCGCCCCGTTTGACGAGACCCTCCGGGTCGAAGGACGTCAGGAAGCTGTCCTTCCGGATCCGGATGCCCAGCCCTTCCGGCACACGGATCTCGAGGGCGCCGAGTCCCATGTCGATGGACATGCGCGCGTTCGAGCGCCACGCCCCGTCCAGGCCGAGCGCGACCTGACCCACCCCGGCTTCCACGCTGATCCGGTCGGCGCCCAGGTTGCCGAGGCCGGTGAGCGTGAAGTCGGCCGCGCCGACCTCGAACTCCGCCTTGCTCATGCGGACCGGGTTCGGCTCGGAAACCTCGATGATGGATTCGGAAGCCCCCGTCGAGAGCTGGAGGTCGGTGAGCGAGAGGCCGCCCAGGTCGACGGCCGCCTTCACCGCCCCGAACTCAAGGTCGAGATCCATTGGGACCCCACGCGCGAGCTCGAGGTTCATCGAGCCGCCGGTCGCCGACCGGTTGAAGGAGAAGCGGCGCCCGCTTCCCTCGAGCCCGATCACGAGTTGGTCCCCTGAAAACTCAGCACGGGGCTCGAACGCCTCCTCGTCGTACCGGACGGACATCCGGTAGAGGAGAGGCTCCGGAGTCGCGGTGAGCGAGAACGTCCCCGCGCCGTAGGAGACGCGGGCCTCGATGGGTCCGGCTCCCTCGAGCTGCCGTGACATCGTGACCTCTTTCCAACTCTGGCCTGCGCTCGGGGCCGGCGTCACGACGGCCAGGGCGAACGGAAGCAGAAGGAGTCGAAGGGTACCATCAAACATCGTGGCCTCCACGGTTCGCGTCGGCTCCGCCCGGGGCCGCGCCGGCTTCCGCCGAGGCATTCAGGTCGGAGTCCAGGTCCATTGCGGCCGCCCAGGTCTCGTCGGGATCGGTCGACCAGTACTCACGCCGCCGTCCTCCGCGGGTGAGGATCACAGCGCCGAAGCCGACCTGGAACGCCGCCAGCGTCACGACGACGCCGATGAACGTCAGCAGGCCGGAGAGGAAGCCGAAGAACGGAAGGATCGAGACGAGGTGCGCCACGCCGAAGGCCAGCGAGAGGCCGATGAGTCCGGCTGCGATGGTGTGCACGGCGTTGCTCGGGCGGATCCAATCGGTCCATTCGTAGCCGCTGTCCGCGAGCCATTCGCCCGCGTTCTTGGCCACCGCGAGATATCCGAAGATGGCGGCGACGGCGACGGCGGCGGGGAACAGCGGAAGCCAGGCGATGGCCACCGGAATACCCACGATCGTGACCACGAGGGCGATCGCGCCCAGGATCCAGACCGGAATGGCCAGGAAGGTGCCCGCCAGGCCGACCGTGGCGGCTCGGCCGGGCGCCCTGCGGGCGGTCTCGGCGACCACCTCGAGGTTCTCACCCGCGAACGCAGCCGCGGCCGCGCCTAGTAGGCCGAGCACCAACACCACGAAAACGGTCTCGATCACCCCACCGATCCCACGCACGACGGAGCGGACGGGAGCGAAGAGGGAGAAGCCGTCGTCACTCGAACGCTCGGCGCGGCGAACCTCGCTGCGGATGTCCCTACGCACCTCGTCACGGATCTCTTCGCGAATGCGGTCCCGAAGCTCGGAAATGTCCGTCCGCTCCGTGGCGAGCACGTCGACGACGCCGCCCTCCACGGTTCCTTCGTTCCGCACGACGCGCGCGTCGGCCAGGCGCAACTCGCCGCTGACCACGCTGCCGGGCTCCAGGGTCACGTCCCCGTCGATCACCACCAGGTCGCCCTGGATCTCTCCGGCCACGTTGGCCGCGCCGTCGATGACCAGCACCGTGCCCTCCACGACCTCCCCGGCGGGCACGTCGAAATCTTCCTCGATGTGGATGGACAGCCGGGACCCGAGCCCCTCCAGGGCTTCCTCGATCACGCTGAGACGGGTCATGGACCCGACGAGGAGCCGCGCCAGGGCGCCCTCGGACCCATCTTGGATCGAGACCGAGACGTCCTGGGCCGCATCGGCCGCGGGAGCGCTCAGAACGCCTTCGAGTGTTTCGTCGAGCGCGGAAGCCGCCTCCGCGGCCTCGCCCGAGAGTGACTCCGGCGGGGCCCAGTCGACGACCGCCTGTGCGAGCGGCCCGTTCTCGAGCGCGATCGCCTGCCCGAGGAGCGACCTCCATGCGGCGTCCAGCGCGTCACCGGTCTCGAACGATCCGAGCGTGCGATCGTCGACCACCACCGATCCGTTGCGGAGGGCAGCGGAAAGGCGCTCGCCGTCGCGGAACTCGAGGACGAGCTCGGCGTCGGAGGCACCGACGGCGATCTGCTTGGAGACGACCTCACGAAGCTGCGCGCTTCCCTGGACGGGGAGCACCAGCGCCGCGAGGGCGACCAGGAGTGAGCGGTTCAGAGCGGCTGATCTACGCATTTCGGATATCCACCGACCGAGCGGTGACGAGGTTCTTGTAGAGGACCCGGAGGGCCATCACGACGAGTACCGAGTACACGACAGAAGCGGCGGCGATGGCCATGGGGGCAGAAGCCGCCGCGCCGAGCAGGTCCCGCAGCCCGAGCGCCGCGACGCCCTGCGCCATCAGACCGACCATGGCGCCCCATCCCATCGCGGCCAGATCGGCGATCTGCCACGACACGTAGGAGAGCAGGGATTCGACCGTCAGCGTCGGGTGCGAGAACACCGCGTAGAGCACGAGCCCCACGGTGGCGACCGGGGTGACCGCGGCTCCGGAAAGCGCAGCCCAGGCGCGACGGGTCCGCGGCACGAGGCGACGAGCGGCCGCCAGCCAGCGAGGTGTTTCAGCCACCCGTGCCGGCGCGAGCTGAGGAGTGAGGCTGACCCTGGCCATGACCTGGTCCGCGAACGCCGCCGACGGCTCGAGCCGGGGGAGGCCCTCCAACCCGGAGACAATCCGGGCGAAGCCCTCCACCTGGTCACCGCACGGTCCGCACCGCTCGATGTGTCGGCGTACCCGCGCGGCCTGTCGGCTGGGCAGGAGCCCGTCCACCAGATCCTGCGCGAGGGTGCCGTCGACGTGTCCGGACTCTCCCAGCCCGAGCATGGCCGCGGCCCGGGAGCGGACGCGCTCCGGGAGCGACCGGGGCTCGGGGATCCTGACGTTCGTCATGACGCGCTCGGCGAAGCCCTCGTGCGGCCGGTGGCCGCGGAGTGCGCCGAGATCGGAGAAGATGGTCTCCCAGGTGGCGAGCTCGGACGAACAACGGGCGCACGCCTCGAGGTGCTCCTCGACGAGGCGGTGCTCCCGCTTGGGGAGCTCCTCCTCGAGGAACGCCTGGATGCGCTCGGCGCTCAAGTGTCCGTGGTCGTCGTGTGTGCTCACTGGGTCTCTCCGGTTTCCTGCGTACGTCTTACCCTACGGCCCGCGGACCCCTCGAGTTTCAAGTCCAAAGGACTCTGCGCGGTTCTCATGACGCCAGGTGGGCGAGCTGTTCCTTCAGCTCCCCACGCGCACGATGGATGTACGTCTTCACGGTACCGAGCGGCACGTCCATGATCTCCGCGATCTCGTCGTAGGCGTACCCCTCGACGTGACGCAGCAGGATGGCCGTGCGGTACTCTTCCCGGAGCGTTCCTATGGCCGCCTCGATCTGGCCGCCGAGCTCGCGGTTCTCCACGTACTCCTGCGGCGTCTCGCCGTCGGAGGCGATGACCATCCGGCTGCGGCTCATCTCCTCCTGGGAGGTGGCGTGCGGCGATCCGTCGATGGAGACCGTGTCGAGCTTCTTCTTCCGCAGATGATCGATGGTGTGGTTGTTCGCGATCTTCAGGATCCAGTTGCTGAACTTGTAGCTGGATTTGTAGGACGAGATCGCGTTGAAGGCCCGGACGAAGGCTTCCTGGGCCAGATCTTCGGCCAGGGTCCGGTCGCGCACCATGCGGTAGACGAGCGAGAAGACGGGCCGCTCGTACCGATGGAGGATCTCGCGGAACGCAGCTTCGCGGCCTCCGGCGGCGAGCGCGGCCAGCTTGCGGTCGTCGAGTGCGGCGTAGTCGGTCGCGACCAGCGTAGGTCTATCCTGCTCAGGGTGGACCAGTCGTCGAACGAGGGCCGTCCGTAGCGGTGCAGTCAGGGTATCCATCGTGCATCCCTACGCAGCGCCCTGCGCCCGGGTTTCGGCTCCGGACGTTGAGACGCCCCTCGGCTTCACCTAGCTTTGCTCGACACGAGGCCGAAAGCGCCTTCGGGGCTCCCTGAAGCTACCCCACCGGACCATCCCTGTCATGCAACCCCCATCCGACGCGGCACCGAAGGCAGGTGCCGAGCGGGAGCGCCAGGTGCAGCGCATCTTCTCGGAGATCGCGCCGCGCTACGACCTGCTGAACCACGTTCTCAGCCTCAACATCGATCGGCGCTGGCGGAAGAAGGCCGTGGCCGGCCTCGACTGGGAGTCGGCTCCTGACGGCACCTACCTCGATGCGTGCGCCGGCACCTTCGACCTTTCGCTCGAGCTGGAGCGCAGAGAGGGCTTCGGCGGGCGGGTGGTGGCCTCCGACTTCGCGCACCCCATGCTGGTGCAGGGGGGTCGCAAGATCTCGGGGGCGCGCGTTCAGCCCGTCTGCGGCGACTCGCTGGGGTTGCCGTTCCCGGACGACACCTTCGACGGCGCGACCGTCGGCTTCGGGGTCCGGAACCTGGCCGATCTGGAGCGGGGGCTCGCCGAGTTTCGGCGGGTCCTGAAGCCCGGACGGCGCCTCGTGATCCTGGAGTTCACCACACCGCCCAACGCGGTCGTCCGCGCTGGCTACCACTTCTACTTCCGGCGGATCCTCCCGGTCGTGGGGCGGATCGTGTCGGGACACCCGTGGGCGTACACGTACCTGCCGGAGTCGGTGAAGGAGTTCCCGGGTCCGTCGGAGCTCGGGGCGCTGCTCGAGTCGGTGGGCTTCCGTGACGTGGGGTACCGCCTGCTCACCTTCGGCATCGCCGCTATCCACTGGGGATCGACCTGAGAGCAGGCCGATCGCCTCAGGGCGTGGGCAGCACCGTGACCGGCCCCAGCCGCTCGAGGGCGGCGCGCCCGATGCGCGCGGTGTCGCCCACGACCAGGATCGTCATGTCATCCGGGCGGAGGTGCGTCTCGAACACGCCCGCGACATCGGTGGCGGCCACCGCCTGCACGCCGTCCAGATAACGCTCGAGCCAGTCGTCGGGGAGATCCTGCGCCAGGTAGAACATCGTTCGTGAGACGATCTGGGACGGATTCTCGAAGTTGAAGACGAAGCCGTTCACGATCCGGTCGACCGTGGTCTCGACCTCGTCGTCGGTCGGCGGCTCACCGCCGAGGCCACGCATGGTCTCCAGGATGACCTCGATGGCCGGCACTGCGGTCTCCGGCTGCGTCCGCGTCACGGCCCCCAGCAGTCCGGGGTAGCGTCGGGGCGTCGTCCAGAGGGAGGACGCGGAGTAGGCGTATCCGCGCTCGGTCCGGACCCTGTCCATGATCCGGCTCGAGAACCCTCCCCCGCCGAGGATCGTGTTCCCGATGGTCGCTGCGAAGTATTCGGGATCATCGGCGAGGGGGAGGTCGGTGGGGTGCGCCAGGACGACGACGGCCTGATCGAGCTCCTTGTGGATGAGGTAGACCCCTGGGCGGGCCGGCACCTCGGGGACGGGTGGCTCCGGTAGGGGTTCGGCGCACTCGGGGACGCGAGCGATGAAGCGCTCCACCTCGGGGCGCGCGTCCTCCCATGACACGTCCCCGGTCACGCCCACGAGAAGGTTGTTCCGGCAGACGATGCGGTGATGAATCTCGTGGAGCCGCTCATGCGTCAACGCGCTCGGAGCGAGGTCGGCCTCCGTCATCTCCCACCCGATGGGGTGATCGCCGTACAGGAGGGCATTGAACTCCGAGAACGCGACCGTGCCGGGATCGTCGGGGCGACGCAGGACGCTTTCCATCTGACGGCCGCGCCAGACCTCGACCTCCGACGAATCGAAGGCGGGCTCCGCGATCATCCGGCCCCAGAGATCCATGGCGCTTCCGAAATGCTCGGTGAGTACGTTCATGCTGGACGACACCGCCCCCCCGCCGCTTCCGAAGGAGAGCTGGATCGCGTACGTCTCCAGCTCGGCGTCGACCGAGTCGGGGCGCATCCCGTCGACCCCGCCGTACCGCATGAGCGCCGGAAGCGCCATCGCCGCGGCATAGCGCGAGCGTGGGAAGACGCCGTATCCGCCCTCGAATCCGACCATGGTCGTAATGAGGGGGAGGTCACGGTCCTCGATGAGGAGCACCGTGACGCCGTCCACCTCGTGCCGCTCGGGGGTCGGCTGGTCGAAGCGGACGGGGCCGAACGACATGGCGTCGACACGCTCGCGAGGCGTCTGGGCAGCACCCGGCACGCACGTCAGGAGGGTGCCGGCCAGGGCCGCGGCGAGCGCCCATGCGGGGAGGCCCGACGGTCTGTTCACGGTTCCTCCCGGCGCAGGACGGCGACGGTGCGGTTTTGCGCGGTGAGGTATCGGGCCGCGGCCTCGCGCACGTCTTCCGCCGTCAGCTCGCGAAGCCGCTCGGAGCCCCGGAAGGTCTCGCGCCAGTCGCCCTCGAGCGACGTCGATTCCGCGAGCTGGAAGGCCAGCCCCAGATTCGACGTCATGCGCCGTACGCTGCCTGCGGCCACCTGGTTCCGGACCCGCTCCAGCTCGCGCTCGTTCGGTCCATCGTTCGCGAGTCGCTCGATCTCTTCGTAGATGAGCGCTTCCACCGTGTCCGGCCGGTGGGGGGCCCTGGGCGTGGCGTCGATCTGGAAAAGGCCGGGATACCGGCTCCCCGGGCCGACGGAGCTGAACACACCCGTGGCGACCCGCTCCTCGATGACCAGGCGACGGTGGAGTCGCGAGCTCCTCCCACCGGTCAGGAGCGACGACAGGACCGCGACCGCGGTGGCGTCGTCGTCCAGCTGCGAGGGTACGTGCCAGCCGATTCGGAGCAGGGGCTGGGCGTCCCAGGTGACCTCGACACGGCGCTCCTCCCGCTGCGGCGGCTCCACCGCGGTCACGGGTGGGGGCGGTTCGCCCGCTTCGATATCGCCGAAGTACCGCCGGGCGAAGTGCTCCATGCGGTCGGCGTCCACGTTCCCGACGATGGCGACGACCGCGTTGTCGGGTGTGTAGTAGCGGCTGAAGTAATGCTCGAGATCACGCCGGGAGATCCGCTCCAGGTCCCTCATGTGTCCGACCACGGGCTGCCCGTAGGGGTGCACCCGGAACGCTTCGGCCAGATGCCGCTCGTAGAGGGTCCCACCGGGGCTCGCGTCGACGCGCATGCGGCGCTCCTCGAGGACCACGCTGCGCTCGCTGTAGAACTCCCTGAAGACGGGGTCCCGCATGCGGTCGCCCTCGAGCACGAACCAGAGCTCGGCCCGGTTGGCCGGAAGCTCGACGAAGTAGATCGTCGCCTCGGACGTCGTCGTGGCGTTGAGGCCCTGAGCCCCCTCGCGGGTGAGGATCCGGTCGAAGGCGTTGCTGTCCACGAAGGTGCGGGCCGAGTCCTCCAGTTCTGCGATGCGCGCCGAGAGCCGTTCGATCGCCGCCGTGTCGGCGGCTTCCCGCGCGACCAGGAGGGTGTCGTGCACCGAGTCGATGCGGTCGAAGTAGGCGAGCTCCGCGTCGAGATCTTCCGTCCCGACGGTGGTCGTGCCCTTGAACAGCATGTGTTCCAGGAGATGGGCGATGCCTGTTTGCCCCTCGCGCTCGTGCACCCCGCCGATACCGAACTGCAGGACGAACGAGACGGTGGGGGCTCCCTCCCGCGGGAGGATGAGGAAGCGCATCCCGTTGTCGAGGGTGACCTCGCGCACGGGGAGGCGCTCTCCCGGGCTTGGCGCGACGGTCTCGGCCGGTGCGGGGTCGCCGGTGGCCTGCGCGGCCGGCTGGCGTGGCCCGGCCGCGCAGGCGGTCGAGAGTACGAGGGCCGCGAGCACCAGTGGCGAGACCACCGAGCGCGCCACCGACGGAGGCACCTGACGGGCGAGCGATCCGCTCACGTGCATCTACCGTGCGTCGCCCGGCACGCGGCCCTCACCGGGCTGGCAGCCGGGGCAGACGAAGGCCGATCGGCCGCCGAAGACGATGCGCTCGATGGTGCCGCCGCAGCGGCTGCACGGCTCGCCGTCGCGCCCGTAGACCCAGAGCGTCCGCCCGTAACGGCCTTCCTCGCCATCCGCCGTCCGATAGTCACGTAGCGTGGTTCCTCCCGCCTCGATCGCGTTGCGCAGCACCTTGCGAAGCGCGCGGTGCAGCCTGCGCGCTTCGTCGGCCCCTACGTCGCGGGCCGGGCGCCGAGGATCGACGCCAGCGTGATAGAGTGCCTCGTTGGCATAGATGTTCCCGACGCCGGCGACGCGCCTCTGGTCGAGCAGCCAGCTGCGCACCGGCGACCGGGAGCGCTCCAGACCGTCGATCAGCGCCCGGGCGGTGAACGCTCGCCCGAGCGGTTCGGGGCCCATGCGTTCGGATCGGGCCTTCCAGTCCTCCTGGCTGAGCGCTTCGACCGTGCCGAACCTCCGGACGTCGTCGAACGCGAGGACGGCGTTCCCTTCGAGGTGTAAGCGCACGGCGACGTGGGTCGGCGCGCGGCTCTCGTTGGGCGGGTCGGAGAAGAAGAGGAGCCGTCCGGTCATTCCGAGGTTCACGGCCAGCACCCGGTTCCCCGTGAGGGGTGCGATGACGTTTTTCGCTCGGCGCTGAACGGAGTCGAAGCGCCGGCCTTCGAGGGATCGACGGAACGAAGCCTCGTCCTCGCGCAGCACGTCGGGGCGGGGCACCTCCACGCGTTCGATGACGAGACCGGTGACGTGGGGGCGGAGGCCCCGTACGATGGTTTCCGCCTCGGGTAGCTCGGGCATGCGGGATCGATGCGGGCCGGGGTCAGCCCAGCTTCACCGCCGTGCCGGCGCAGGTCACCATCAGCATGCTTCCTCCCTTGCCGATGATCTCGTAGTCGAGGTCGACCGAGAGGACCGCGTCGGCGCCGAGGTCCTGCGCGCGCTTCGCCATCTCGCGCAGCGCTTCCTGTCGCGCGCCGCGGAGCGCCTTCTCGTACGCCTGGGAGCGTCCGCCCACGATGTCGCGCACGCCGGCGAGGAAGTCCTTGAAGATGTTGGCGCCGACGATGGCTTCGCCCATGACGATCCCGAGGTACTCCCGGGCTGGGCGCCCTTCGACGGACGGGGTGGTGGTGACGATCACGATTCCTCCTGACGTTGACGTTCTCTCCATCCGATGTCGCCCCGGAAGAATGCGCCCTCGAAGGCGACCTGTCCCGCGGCGCTCCTACTCGCGTCGGCGGCTTCCGAGAAGGTCGGGGCCAGCGCGGTCACGGCCAGCACCCGCCCCCCGGACGTGACCAGCGTGCCGCTCTCGTCCAGCTTCGTGCCCGCGTGGAAGACGATAAGATCGTCCCGGTCGAGCTCGGCCGGCAGCGTGATCGGCCTCCCGGACTCGTACGGACCTGGATACCCACCCGACGCCACGACCGTCGTGACGGCCGCCCCCGGACGGCTCGGCGCACGGCCCGACTCGAGGGCCCGACCCTCGGCCACGCGCATCATCAGGTCGAGCAGCGACCCGTCGAGGAGCGGGAGGACGACCTGGGTCTCCGGATCGCCGAACCGGCAGTTGAACTCCACGACCTTCAACCCTTCGGCGGTCTTCATGAGCCCGGCGTAGAGGAGCCCCTTGAACGGGGACCCGTCCCCCGCCATCGCGGCCAGCGTCGGCTCGATGATCCGTTCGGCAGCCTCGGAGAGGAGGGCATCGTCGGCCATCGCGACGGGTGCGTAGGCGCCCATGCCACCCGTGTTCGGGCCCGTGTCGCCTTCGCCGACCCTTTTGTGGTCCTGCGACGGCTCGAGGATCGTGAAGCTCCGTCCGTCCGTCACGGCGAAGACCGAGAGCTCCTCGCCGCGCATGAACTCCTCCACGACGACCTTCTCGCCCGCAGAGCCGAACGCACCTTCGGCGAGCATCGCGTCCACGGCTTCGGTCGCCTCGTCGACGGTCTCGCATACGACGGCTCCCTTACCGGCCGCAAGCCCGGAGGCCTTCACCACGATCGGCGCCCCGCGCTCGCGCACGAACGCCTTGGCTTCGGCGGCGCTCGTGAAGGTGCGGTGGTCGGCCGTGGGGATGCCCGCGTCGCGCATGAGCGCTTTTGCGTAGGCCTTGCTCGACTCGATGCGGGCCGCCCGGGCGCTCGGTCCGAAGGCGCGAAGCCCTCGGGCCTCGAAGCGGTCGACGATACCGGCGGCGAGCGGAGCCTCCGGTCCCACGACGGTCAGGTCGATCTGCCGCGCTTCGGCCCAGGTTGCGAGCCCCTCGACGTCGCTCGGCGCGACGTCCACGGGCTGGCACGCGCCGACCATGCCGCCGTTCGGCCGCGTTACGAAGAAGTCGGCGTCGGGAGCGTCCCGCCGCAGCTTCCAGAGCAGGGCGTGCTCACGCCCTCCGTTTCCTACGATCAGAATGCGCATGGCGCGGAGTCTATATGCCCGACCCGGAAAGAAAAGGGGCGGAGCCGCGCCGCTCCTGGCGCGTCAGCGACGGAGACCGCCCATGAAGTCCGAGCCCATGCGCTTCGCGGCGTCGCCCAGCACGTCGAGGAAGTCCCGGGCCTCTTCGCTGTAGGCCTTGGCGGCATCCCGGAGATCTTGATCGTACGCGGGGTTGGGCTCGTCCGCCCTCGGATACTCACCCCGGAGGATCCGGTCGTAGTCGCCCGCCTCGATCCAACTCCGCAGCTCGCTCACGCGGATCACGTAGAACGGGTGCGTCTGGAACATGAGGTTCAGGACCTTGAAGACCTGGTCGGCGACGTCTCCGCTCTCGCGGTACTCGTCCGCCTGGTTGATGAACGCCTGCAGGTTCGTCTCCTCGTTCGACCCGCCGCCGGCCATCTTCATCATCCCGTGCATCACCCGCTCGGGATTCTGGATCGCGAGGAGCCCCGCACGGTCTGCGGTGAGCTCGGCTTTCCTGGACCACTCGAGCAGCCCGACCAGCACGGCGCGGGCCGCCAGCCCCACGATGGGGAAGCCCATGTTGGCCAGGTTGATGAGCAGCACAGTCATTGTGCGGTAGAGCACGTGGTCGCTCAGGATGTGCCCGATCTCGTGACCGATGACGTAGTTGAGCTCGTCGTCGTCCAGGAGTCGCATCGTCCCGGAGTTCAGGATGATGAACGGTTGGGACATGCCGTACGCGCCGGCATTCACGAGCGGTGTCTGCGAGACGAAGAGCGGATACTCTTCAGGTGCGTCGAGCGTCTTCAGGCAGGCGAGGTAGCTCTCGTGGATCCTCGGGAACTGGTTCGGCCCCACCTGGACGGCGTTGGCCTGGAAGGCCAGCCGAATGGGCTTCTCCCCGAAGAAGCCGAACACCCTTCTGAGCACTTCGTCGAAGACGGGTACACGGCGGAGCGCCTGGAGCGCCGCCTTGTCCGCAGGGTGCTCCCAGGCGCGCGGCGCGATGCCGGTAAGGATGCGCTTGGCGCCGGCATTGCCGGCAGGGGTGTCGTCGGTCGAGCCGTTCTGATCGCTCATTTCTGGTCAAGCTCCTGGCGGGGTCTCGGATAGAGGGTCCTACGCCGAGGGGCGGGTCGCGGTTTCACACCAGGGCGTCCCGCGCTCGCCCCCCTAACCCAGCACCCTGTCCAGATCCTCGATGATGTCGTCGATGTCCTCGATGCCCACGGATAGCCGCACGAGTCCGGGAGTCACTCCCATCTCCATGCGGCGGTCCTCGGGGACCGAAGCGTGGGTCATGAGCGCCGGCACGCTGATCAGCGATTCGACGCCGCCCAGGCTCTCCGCGAGCGAGAAGACACGGAGGTGCTCCGTGAGTGCCTTCGCACGCTCCAGGTTCCCGACGTCGACGGACACCATGCCGGTGAAGCCGCGCATCTGCGCCTTGGCGAGCTCGTGGTCCGGATGGGATTCGAGCCCGGGATAGAGCACCCGGTCCACCTTGGCATGCCCCTCGAGGAAGCGCGCCGCGGCCATGCCGTTTTCGTTGTGCTGCCGCATGCGCACGGCGAGCGTCTTCGCGCCGCGCAGCGTGAGGAAGCAGTCCATCGGGCCCGGCACGGCGCCGGTCGACTTGCGGATGAACATGATCTCGTCCGCGAGCGCCTCGTCGCGCACCGCCAGGAGTCCGCCGATGACGTCCGAGTGCCCGTTGATGTACTTGGTCGCCGAGTGCACCGAGAAGTCGGCGCCGAGCTCGAGAGGGCGCTGGTTGTAAGGCGACGCGAAGGTGTTGTCCACCGACAGGAGTGCATCGTTCGCATGTGCGAGGTCGGCCAACGCCCGGATGTCGCTCACCCGCATCATCGGGTTCGTGGGGGTCTCGATGTGAACGAGCTTCGTGTTCGGCCGCATGGCCGCCGCCACCGCTTCGAGGTCCCGGGAGTCGACGTAGGTGAACTCGATCCCGAAGCGGCTCAGCACGTGGTTGAACATGCGGGTCGTGCCGCCGTAGGTGTTCTCCTCGCTCACGACGTGATCGCCGGCGGACAGCCGCTTCAGGATGGCCTCGATGGCGGCGAGCCCGGACGCGAACGCCACGCCCCGCGTTCCTCCCTCCAGGGCTGCGATGTTCTCCTCGAGCGCCTCGCGGGTCGGGTTGGCCGTGCGCCCGTAATCGTACGATCCCTGGAGCGGCTCACCGACGGCCGGCTGCACGTAGGTCGACGTCTGGAAGATCGGGGTCATGATCGCCCCCGTGACCGGCTCGGGGCGGGCTCCGGCGTGGATCGCGAGCGTATCGAAGCGGAAGCCGCCCTTCGGCTGATCGGCCATGTGCCAAATCCTTCTCTGAATGCGTAGTA
>JBBDSM010000127.1:0-4048 GCA_040904945.1 Gemmatimonadota bacterium | reverse complement strand
TCGCGGCATACGCGTAGAGCTGGCTCGGCGCGATGTCGTCGTGGTTCTCCTCCATCCCCTTCTCGAACGACTCCACGGTCTCGTGGACGGCGCTCGAACGGACATAGACCTCGGTCGAACCGCACCACACCATGACCAGCCTGTCGCAGCCGTTGTCCTTCTTGAAGCGGCGGATGTCCTCACGCAGCTGCTCGGCCAGCTCCCGCTTGTTTTTGGCCTTCTTCACGTTCGGGCCGTTCAGCTTCTTGACGTACCGGGTGTCGAACGCCGCCGGCATCGGCTCGATACCGGACAGAAAGTCCTTGATCGGCTCGATATGCTCGTGGCGGTCGAGGACGCCCGCGTTCACGGCGCTCTCGTAGCCGTTGTCCGCGATGGGATCCCACGTCCCGAAGACGAGGTCGTCGAGACCGGAGAGCGGCACGAAGTCCTTGATGAGCGGGCTGTTCCCCTCCGTCCGCTTGCCGAGGCGGATGGTGCTCATCTGCGTCAGGCTACCGATGGGCTTGGCGAGCCCTCGGCGTGCGGCTTCGACGCCCGCCACGAAGGTGGTCGCCACGGCCCCGAAACCGGGGAGGAGCACGCCGAGCTTGCCCTCGGCCGGTTTGATCTCAGTCGGTTGCTTCACGTTGGTCCTCGTTCGGTGTTGTGGATCGGATCACGAAAGGATGATGCGGCTCCGGGCACCTTCTTCGATGCCCTCGGAGACGGTCTCGTTCACCTTGTGCATGACCTTCTCGAAGTTCGCCTGCGCTGCGATCACGCGCTGAAAGGCCGGGCGCTGCTGCAGCTCCTCGGCCACTTCCTGGTATTCGGTACGGAGTTCTTCGGTCGGCTGTTTACCCGCCCCGATTTCCGCCTCGAGCTGCGACTCGAGCTTTTCGATGCGATTCCGAAGCTCGACAAGCTCGCGGTCCTCGTCCACCGCGTCCATCGCGCGGCGCAGCGCCTGGTACTCGTCCGAGCGTGCGATCGCGTTTCCGAGATCCTTCGCCTTCTCCATGATGCTCGACATCGGTCTACCTCCTTCGTCTTCTTCGTTCAGTCGATACGGCCGGCAGAGCGCTCCGCCAAAACGACGCGCTCCCGACCCGTCAGGTCCGCTCTCACGGTGACGCTATTCCACCCTTCCGTTCCTTCGAGCAGCCCCTCGACCGCTCCAGCCTGCCCGGCGCCGATCTCCAGCGCCAGCAGCCCACCGTCCCGGAGCCGTGCCGGCGCACCGGCCACGATTCTCCGGATGACGTCCAACCCGTCCGGGCCCGCGAACAGCGCGCCCTCCGGCTCCCACTCGAGAACCTCTGGCTCCAATCCGGGTCGTTCCCGCTCCGCCACGTAAGGCGGATTCGAGACGACGACATCGAACCGCTCGTCCTCCGTCAGCGGCTCGAAGTCCACGCCCTCGCGCAGGTCGACCCGCTCGTCCAGACCGGCCGCCGCCCGGTTCAGAGCGGCCACCTCGAGCGCGACCGCAGAGCGATCCGTCGCGACGACCCGCCGAAACGGGCCCTCCACGGCGAGCGAGAGCGCGATGGCTCCCGACCCGGTCCCCAGGTCGAGGGCATCGAGCTCCCCGCCTTCCGGAACCCGCCCCCGCGCCCAGCCGAGTACTTCCTCGACCAGCACCTCCGTCTCCGGCCGCGGGATCAGCACGCGTCCATCGACGAGCAGGTCCAGCTCCCGAAAGGGCTGACTTCCAACGATATATTGTAGCGGCTCACGGCGTGCGCGTCTCTTGACCAGCGGGCGGAAGTGGTCGAGCTCCTCGGGCGTCAGCGGTCTGTCGTATTGCAGATACAGATCGAGCCGCTCGAGGTCGAGCGCGTGGGCGAGCAGATGCTCGCCTTCGAGGCGGGCCCGGTCCACGCCCTTCGCCTCGAGGTACTCCGCGGTCCAGAGGATCATGCGTAGAACGGTCCATGGCTCCTCTCCCGTCACAGCGACCGTCAGGCTTCCGAGGCCGCGAGACGCTCTTCCTCAGCGGCGATGCGGAGAGAGGCGATGATCTCGTCGAGATCCCCGTCGAGGATGTCGGAGAGGCTGTGGAGGGTCAGGCCGATGCGGTGGTCCGTCACGCGGCTCTGCGGGAAGTTGTAGGTGCGGATCTTGGCCGAGCGGTCGCCCGTGCCGACCTGGGTCTTCCGCTCCCGGGAGCGCTCGGCCTCACGCTCGGCGACCAACCGATCGAGGAGGCGGCTACGCAGAACCTTCATCGCCTTCATCTTGTTCTTGAGCTGGGACTTTTCGTCCTGGCACGACACGACGACGCCGGTGGGGATGTGCGTGATGCGGACGGCCGAATCGGTCGTATTCACCGACTGCCCACCGGGGCCGGACGACCGGAACACGTCGATGCGCAGGTCGTTCGGATCGATCTGCAGGTCGACCTCCTCGGCCTCCGGCAGCACCGCAACCGTCGCGGCGGACGTATGGATGCGGCCCTGGCTCTCGGTCTCGGGAACCCGCTGCACGCGATGGACGCCGGATTCGTAACGGAGTCGTCCGTACGCGCCCTTCCCCTTCACGGTGAAGACAGCCTCCTTGATCGCGCCCGGGATGCCCTCGGACACGCTCATGAGCTCCACACTCCACCCTTCGCGCTCCGCCATCCGGCGATACATGCGAAAGAGGTCGGACGCGAACAGGCCGGCCTCGTCGCCGCCCGTGCCTGCGCGGACTTCGAGCACGGCCGCCCGGTCCGCGAGCGGGTCCGGCGGGATCAGGAGTTCCTTGACCCGGTCCTGGAGCTTCCCGATCCGCTCGTCGAGCGACTCGATCTCGCCCTCGGCGAGCGTGGCCATCTCTTCGTCGTCGGACTCTGCCAGTTCTCGCGCACCGGCGCGCTCCTCGAGAAGCGACCGAAGCTCCCGCCCGGCCTCGACGATGGGCTCGAGGTACGACCGCTCCTGTCCGAGCTTCTTCAGGCTGTCGGGGTTCGACAGCACCTCGGGGCTCGCCAGGCCCGCATCGACTTCGGCGAAGCGTGACTCCGCTTCCCGGAGACGCTCCTCGAGTCGGGGGTCCAACGCATCGGGCTTCATGAGAGTGCGACCCGCGCCGGGTTACTTTCCGGCTTTCTCGTACTTCCTCTTGAAGCGGTCGACACGACCGGCGGTGTCGACAAGGCGCTGCTTGCCCGTGTAGAACGGGTGGCAGACGGCGCAGATTTCCACGTGGATCTCTTCCACCGTGGACATGGTCTCGAACCGATTTCCGCACGCGCAGACGACATTGGTCGGCGTGGACTCGGGATGGATGCCCTGCTTCATGTCCTGCTCCAAACGTCCAAAGGGGTCGGCCGGGGGCGATGAGCGCCGGGGCCGAGCTTCCGGGTCCGATTTCCGACCGGTCCCAGTATAGACTGGAAAAGTTACCGCGACGGAGGCCGAGGGTCCAGAGAGGGCTCTGGCTGCGGCCCCTTCCGCGCGAACTTCGCAAGCCGTTCGAAAGTCGAACGAATCGGGAAGAGCGTTGGTTGTGCGGTCCGGGGACTTTATCCGCGTCATACCTGCGCTTCCGGGCCCACGTCTTCGTGAGCGTCACGGAAGAGATCGTTCGAAGATCGAACGACTCCCAAGGATAGGACCAGAAGCCCCACCGACAAGAGCACCGACCCGAGCCCCGCCAGGTCCCCCGTGCGCGTGTAGAAGGTCACCATCGTGGTCGACCGCACCACACCCTTAGTGACCCGCACCTCTGGCCCCGGCTCCAGGCGGGCGTCCATCCGGCCGCTCGGATCGACGACGTAGGAGACCCCACCGTTGGCGCTCCGGACCGCGCCCATACGATTCTCGATCGCCCGCATCACCAGGTGCGCGGCGTGCTGCTCCCGGCCCGCGCGCCCAAGCCCTCCGCTCGCGCCGAACCAGGCGTCGTTGCTCACGTTCACGAGCAGGGCGGCGCCTGCCAGGCGCGCGTGGCGGGCGGCCTCCGGAAAGATCGCCTCCCAGCAGACGAGCGGCCCGAGCACCCGCCCATCGTCGCGCAACACGGCGTCGCCGGCCGAGACGGGCGGATCGCCCGGCCGCCACTCGACCAGGGGCACGAG
>JBBDSM010000126.1:0-4050 GCA_040904945.1 Gemmatimonadota bacterium | reverse complement strand
CCAGGAAGTACTCGCTGAAGTCGAGCCCGTCGTCGGGCACGTAGCGCTGGAAGACGCGGGACGCCCCGAGGGACAGCCCGCGAACCCACTTCGGCGAGTATACGATGGCCGCTCCGGTGAAGAACCGCGACCGGTCATTGGGCGGCGACGTGGACCACTCCGACGAACTCAGCCGCCCCCATACCCACATGGCTTCCAGCGTCCCGATCCCGATGCCCACCGGGCGCCGCGTCCCGAAGAACCCGTGCGGAAAGCCCCCGGCGTTGTCGCTCATGATCAGCGCACTCTCGACGCCCGGCCCCCACCACAAGTTCCTCGTCCCGAACCCCGCCTCGAACCCGCCGAGCTCCAGCGCAGCGTACGACTGTCCCCAATCGGCGGTCCAGAACCCGTCCGGCCCGAAGCGCTGGGGAGAGTCGATCCTGTTCGACCATGGATACGCCCACCGCGGCCGCTCCGGCCCACGCGTGAGCTCCGCCAACGAGAACGACGCGTTCTGCGTCCACCCAACCGTGGGCTCGAGCTGAAAGACCACGCGCCCGAGCCGCACCCGCACCCCGGCGTCCACCGCCGACGTGAGTCCGCGCCCCGCCCAGAGCGCCCCGTCGTTCCGACCCGCAGCGTATCCGGAGTTCATGATGGTCCGCAGGCGTGCGCCCGTCGGTCGGATCGAGAACCCGGTCTCCGCGACGATCCCCCCGTCCTCGCGACGGGGCTCCAGTCGGCTCGCCCATGGATGCACGCCGCGCACGCCGCCTCGGACGCGAAGCTCCTCCCCGGCCGCTCCACCACCGCGCACCCCGCTTTGCGGCAGCACCATGAACGAGGGCCGCGCCAGCAGGGAGTCCGACGCCACCACACCAGGAAGGCGCTGGAGGAGCCGGGCGTAGTCGGTGAACGCGTCCCGAGCGGCGCCCATCTGCCCCGCGCCGGTCTGCGCGGCGCCTCCGAGCGGTGAGAGCACGAAGGCGCCGAGGACCGCGATCAGGAGCGGCCAGTGGCCCAGGAGCCGGCGGCATTGAGCCCGCGCGACCCGGCGCACGAACCTCAGCTCCCGCGCAGCGAGGTGGTCGAAGCGCTCTTTTCGGAAGCCGGCAGGTTCTTCAGCGACCGCACCAGCACCGGCCCGAGCCCGCGGCTCACCAGCCGGATATCGGTGAACAGCCGCGGCCCCTCGGAACTCCGATAGAGCGAAAACCTGCCGACCTTCTCGCCGCCATCGAACAGCGGCACGCTGAGCTCGACCTCGAACTCGGGCCGAAGAAGCCGCTCGAACGTCATAACGACCTTATAGCCCGTACCGTCGCGATGGACCCGCTCGCCGACGGACGCCTCGAGCGCACCGCCCACAGACTCCGGCACCCAGACCTCGAGCCGGGAGAACTCGCTCGAGTGGAACGCCAGGTCGAGCGCAGCCAGCACGTCCTCGGCGTCCTGCGACGTCCGCAGCGCATCCGCCGCCGAATACAGCCGCACGTTGTGCGAGATGACCCGCCGCTGCTGGAGGCCACGCCCCATCACCCGCGCGAGCTCGGAGAGCTCGGGCACCTTCAGCTTCTGCACGCCCACGATCATGACCGCCGCGGCGACCAGGAACACGGGCAGCACGGTAGGCCGCCCCGGCGCCGCAAGCAGCAGCGACAGCGAGGCGAACCCGGCGCAGGCGATGTAGATGAGCAGCGCCACCGCCCTCGGCGAATGCCCGAGGTCGCTCAACCGGTGGTGGATATGCCCGCGGTCGGCAGTGAAGATCGGCTCGTGGCGCAGGTAGCGCCGCACGATGGCGATCGACGTATCGAGTAGCGGCACGCCGAACGCGATGACCGGGATGACCACCGCCAGCAGCGTCGAGCTCTTCTGCGTGGTGATCACGCCGAGCGTCGCCAGCGTGTAGCCGAGGAAGAGGCTCCCGCTGTCGCCCATGAAGATGGAGGCCGGCGGGAAGTTGAAGTACAGGAAGCCCAGGCACGAGCCCACCAGGATCGTCGCCATGAGCGCGCCGAGCGGGTCGCCCTGGAGCGCGAACACCACCCCCATCGCGATCGACGCGAAGAGCGCCGCCCCGGCCGCGACCCCGTCGCTGCCGTCGATCAGGTTGAAGGCGTTCGTGGTCCCGACGATCCAGATGGTGGTGACGAGGTAGCTGATGAGGCCCGTGAACTCGCCTTCCCAGAACCGCCCGAAGCTCACCCCGAGGATCTGCACGCCGCCGAAGTACACCGCCGACGCGATGGCGAACTGGAGAGCGAACTTCGTGGCGGCCTTGATGTGCCGCGTGTCGTCCCAGAACCCGACCAGGAACATGGCCAGGCCGCCGAGGACCATGGCGAGCAGGTCGGGTCGGGCCACTTCGCCCGGGAGCACGAGGAAGCTCCAGGCCATGAACGTGACGACGGACCCGAGAGCGATGGCCATGCCGCCCACGTTGGGCGTGGGCAGGCTGTGGATGCGGCGCTCCTCGTCGGGCATGTCCAGGTAGCCACGACGAATGGCCCATCCGCGCACCGAGCGGGTGCCGAACAGGCCGAGGAACAGGGCGGTCAGGAACGCACCGGCCAGCAACAACGGAAGTTCACTTTCGAGCAACGTACCAGGGCCTCGGAAGGCTGTGGGAAATGTCTGGTCGGGCGGCGGGGCACAGCCCTCTACCTAAAACGACGATCCCTGGAAGGAGAAGATAAGGCATGGCCCGCTGTTACACACCCCGCGAACACGCTGCGGGTCACGCCGACGTCACGCCCACCCCAGGTCGTCCTCGTCGAAGTGCTCCCTCCGCTCCACGTCGAGCACGCCCTTCACCCGCGCGATAGAACGCTTCACCTTCTCCAGATGTGACAGATCGCGGACCTCGACCACGAACTCGCCCTGCATGCCGCCCTCGGTCGCGCGCATGTCCGCGTGCTGGATGTCGGTGCCCGTGGCGCTGATGGCCTTGGCCACGTCGGAGAGCAGCCCCCTCCGGTCGGTGCCGCGCATGAACAGCTTCACGAAGAAGCGGTCGTTCTTCTCGGCGGTCCACTCAATCTCGACCCGGCGCTCCGGATCTTTAGCCAGAGCCAGCACGTTCGGGCAGTCCTTCCGGTGGATGCTCACCCCCCGCCCCCGCGTGATGTAGCCCACCACCGGGTCGCCCGGCACCGGCTGGCAACAGCGGCTGTAGCGCACCATCAGGTTGTCCATCCCCTGGATGCGCACGCCCTTGGGGCTCAGCCGGAGCTTCTCGGCGAGCTTGGTGAACGTGGAGGGCTCGCGCTTGGCGACCTCCGACGGGTCGTAGTCCGGGTGGAACTGCTTGATGACCGCGGTGGGCCCCACGTCGCCTCGGCCGAGGGCGGCGTAGATCTGGTCGATGTCGTTGTAGCCCAGGTTGGCCGCACCCTCGCCCAGCTCTCTCGGGTGCTCGGGGAGCGTCAGCTTCGCCTTCTTGAGCTCCCGGTCGAGCATCTCCTTGCCCAGCTTGTGGGCGCTCTCGAACTCCTCCTGGCGGATCCAGTGGCGGATCCGCTGGCGGGCGCGGGACGTCTTCACGAACGCCAGCCAGTCGCGGTTGGGCTTCTGGCGGGCGTTGGTGATGATCTCGATGGTGTCGCCGTTCCGGAGCTCGCGGGACAGCGGCGCGATGCGGCCGTTCACCTTGGCGCCGGCGCAGTGGAGGCCGATCTCGGTGTGGACGTGGAACGCGAAGTCGATGGGGGTCGAGCCCTGCGGGAGCGCCTTCACGTCGCCCTGGGGCGTGAACACGAAGATCTCGCCCTGGAAGAGGTCCATGCGGAGGAACTCCATGAACTCCTCCGGCTCGGCGGTGTCCTGCTGCCACTCGAGCACCTGCCGGAACCAGGAGAGCGCCTCGTCGGCCTCGTCACCCTGTCCCTCGGAGACCCGCCCCTCCTTGTAGCGCCAGTGCGCCGCGATGCCGAGCTCGGCCGTGCGGTGCATGTCATGCGTGCGGATCTGGATCTCGTAGCGACGCCCCCCGGGGCCGAACACCGTCGTGTGGAGCGAGCGGTACATGTTCGACTTCGGCGTGGCGATGTAGTCGTGGAACCGCTC
>JBBDSM010000125.1:0-4084 GCA_040904945.1 Gemmatimonadota bacterium | reverse complement strand
ATGTTGCCGTGCTTCCGGGGCGGATTCTCGTCGCGCTTGTTGGCGAGCATGTCGAGCGCGGAGATCAGGCGCGGCCGTGTCTCGCGCGGGTCGATGACGTCGTCGACGTATCCCCGCGCCGCGGCCACGTAGGGGTGCGCGAACTTCTCGCGGTACTCCTCGATGCGTCGCTCCGTGGCCGCCTCGGGGTCGTCCGACGCGGCGATCTCCTTCCGGAAGAGTACCTCCACGGCTCCCTTCGGGCCCATGACGGCGATCTCGGCCTGGGGCCAGGCAAGGTTCACGTCGCCGCGGATATGCTTCGAGTTCATGACGTCGTAGGCGCCGCCGTAGGCCTTCCGCGTGATGACCGTGACCTTCGGGACGGTCGCCTCTGCGAACGCGTACAACAGCTTGGCCCCGTGCCGGATGATGCCGCCGTGCTCCTGGGCGACGCCGGGCAGGAAGCCGGGCACGTCCTCGAGCACCACGAGGGGGATGTTGAACGCGTCGCAGAAGCGAACGAAGCGCGCGCCCTTGTCCGCCGAGTCGATGTCCAGCACGCCGGCGAGCACCGACGGCTGGTTCGCCACGATACCCACCGCCCTCCCGCCGAAGTGGGCGAAGCCCACGAGCAGGTTGGCCGCAAACTGCTCATGAACTTCGTAGAACTCGCCGTGATCGGTGATCTTCCGGATGACGTCCCGCATGTCGTACGGACGGTTCGGGTTCTCCGGAACGATCTCCAGGAGTCGCTCGTCCTGGCGGTCGTGCGGATCCGATCCCTCGATGGACGGCGGCAGCTCACGGTTGTTCTGCGGGATGAACCGGAAGAGCTCGCGGACGGCCCCGATGCACTCCGGCTCGGAGTCCATGGCGAAATGCGCCACGCCCGAGGTCGATGCGTGTACGTCGGCGCCCCCGAGGCCCTCCATGTCGATGTCCTCGTGCGTCACCGTCTTCACCACGTTCGGCCCGGTGACGAACATGTAGCTCGTGCCCCGCACCATATAAACGAAGTCGGTGATGGCCGGCGAATACACGGCGCCGCCTGCGCACGGCCCGAGAATGAGGCTGATCTGCGGGATGACGCCGGAGGCCAGCGTGTTGCGGAGGAAGATGTCCGCGTACCCGCCGAGGCTCACGACGCCTTCCTGGATACGCGCGCCGCCCGAATCGTTCAGTCCGATGATCGGCGCCCCGTTCTTGAGCGCCATGTCCTGGATCTTCACGATCTTCTCGGCGTGCGTCTCGGACAACGATCCGCCGAACACCGTGAAGTCCTGGCTGAACACGTAGACGAGTCGACCGTGCACGGTACCGTACCCGGTCACCACGCCGTCCCCGAGGATCTTCTGGTCCTCGAGACCGAAGTCGGTGGACCTGTGGGTCACGAAACGGTCGAGCTCCACGAACGAGCCCTCGTCGAGGAGAAGGTCGAGCCGCTCCCTCGCGGACAGCTTGCCCCGCGCATGCTGAGCCTCGACCCGCTTCTGGCCGCCGCCTTCCTCGGATGCAGCCCGCAACTCGCGTAACGTTTCCAGCTTTTCTTGGATCGACATCAACCTGTGGGTATCGGGTTCATCGTACCTGATTGGATGCGCACGACGCGCGTGCGTCGCACGACGCGGCCGTCGATGACGGAGAAGACGCCGGTGGCGCCCTCGATGTCTTCGAGCCCCTCGAGCGCGGCCCGCACCTGGTCCGGCGACCGGGCGCCTCTCCGGAACGCCTCGATCAGCAGCAGCGCGGCGTCGTAGCCCACGGCGGGCACGGGGCTCACGAGCGTGCGTTGGAAGTGCTCTTCGAACGCCTCCCTGAACCGCTGGTAGCCAGGCGAGTCGGTGCCGGCGCCGATGGGCGCGCTCGCCACGACCCGGTTCGTGTGCCGGGTATCGACCCGGCGAAGCATCTCGGGGTCGGACCAGCCGGTGGTGCCGAGCACGTCGATGGCCAACGTGTCCAGGCCAAAGTGGGTGATCTGCGGCGCGAGAAGCTCGACGTCCTCGGGCGGGACGGGCACGAAGACGGCTACGGGTTCGAGCGTCTCGACCCTGAGCGTGTCGTCCTCGGTGAGGCCCAGGGCGGCGATCTCGGCGGTTCGCAACGAATCCCGCGCGGACCGCAACTGCGGCTCGAAGAACGTGAGGCCCTCCTGATAGCGGAAGCGGCCCACCGTCGGGATCCCGAACCGCCGGAGCTCGCGCTCGAACAGGTCGCCTTCCTCGGTCGAGAGCGGCGACGTCGATTCGATGAACGCCACCCGCTGGTACCCCTGGGACGCCGCGTACCGCGCCAGGTCGTGGAGTCCGATGGAATCCACGCCTTCGAGGGAATAGACGCCGCGCCCGCTCGCTGCGCCCGACACACGGGCCGTCGGCGACATCAACGGGAGCTCCCCGCTCCGTGCGTCCGCGGCCACGTCGAGCGCGAGTTCCTGCAGGAAGCCGACCACGCCTCCTACCCCGGCCACCTCGAGCTGCGCGATCAGCTCCGCCGTGCGATCCGGATCGCCCCCGTCATCCATGACCTCGAGGGTGACCTCCAGGTCGTCGCCCGCCGTCATCGCGGCAACTTCGATCCCCTCCAGCACGAGGCTCGAGAACGCGGCCAAGGCAGGCGCGCCCTCCAGCGGGAACACCGCCGCGAGGGTGACCTCACGGCTCGCGACGTACCCTTCCGGCAGCTCGCCCGCCAGCACGGCCTCGGCGAGGAGGGCGTCCGGGCCGCTGGCGCCGTGCGCGAGCGCTGCTCGAGCGAGCGCGTCCGACGCCGTCCGGTCCTCCGCGTCGAGCGCCAGAGCCGCTGCCCGGGCCTCGAGCACGGGGCGCGCGTCGGCATCGTCTGCCGCCGTATCGAGCGCGGTCTCGAGCGTCGCGTCGGACACCAGGGTCACGACCGAGCGCGACAGCGACACGATCCGGTCCGCAAGCTCGACGTCCGACATCCGTGGGAGCGCTGCGAGGCGCAGAAGAGCCTCGTCCGGTTCCTCGGCGACGGCTTCCGCCCGCAGCACCCTCAACTCGGGGACACGCGGGTGATCGCTCGGTACGAGCGTCAGGTAACGATCCGCGGCCTCCTCGGCCGTCACGGGCTCGCCGGCCTCGATGGCCGCACGCGCACGGATGAGCAGCGCCCGACCCGAGACGCCCGCCGCCGGCATCTCCTCGATCACGCGTCCGGCGAGCCGGAGCGCCTCCTCAGCGTCACCCGCGTCGAGCGCCGACTGAGCCCTGGCCACGAGCTCCGACGCCTCGGACTGCCTCGCCCCCGAAATGGGCGCGGCGACCAGTACGGGATCGGCCGGCTCGGCCGGAGCCGGCGGTGCGTCCGGCGCCCGCGGCTCGGGCACCGCGCAACTCACCATGGTCAGCAGCGCGAGCGCGCAGACGAAGCGCCCGGACGCGGTGTGCGTCCGGGCGCTCGCACGACGCATCAGCATCGTTGGTCCCGCTTCGGGTCATTCACCGGGATCAGTCGTCCTTGTCTCCGGAGGATTCCCCGCCACCCTCTTCGGAAGCCGCCTCGGCCGCCCTGATCTTGGCCGCGTCGATCTCGTCCTGAGACTTCCGCTCCGGCACTTCCGTGACTTCGAGCACGATTCGGCGGTTGGCCGCATCGGACTCCATGACGCGCAGCGACACCGTGTCGCCCTCGCCGTAGTACTCGTCCAGGCGGTCGGCGTCCTCGATGCCCGTGTGCGACGCGGGCACGAAGCCCTCGATGTCGTCGCCCAGGTCCATCACCACGCCCTTGTCCTGGACGCGCGCGACCTTGCCGTCCTGCTCCACGCCCGGTCCGAGGCGCTCGGAGATGTGCGGCCACGGATCGTCGCTGAGCTGCTTCATGCCCAGGCTGATCCGCTTGTTCTCGGCGTCCACGTCGAGGACCATGACTTCCAGGTCCTGACCCTTCTGGACGATCTCCGACGGATGCTCGACGCGGCGCGTCCAGCTCATGTCGGAGACGTGTACGAGGCCGTCGATACCCGGCTCGATCTCCACGAAGGCGCCGAAGGAGGTGAGGTTGCGCACCGTGCCCGTGAGCGTCGTGCCGGTCGGGTACTTCACCGGCAGCGCCAGCCACGGATCCTCCTCGATCTGCT
>JBBDSM010000124.1:21940-24418 GCA_040904945.1 Gemmatimonadota bacterium | reverse complement strand
TAGTGTGGAGTGAACAGGACCATGACTATGGGGGTCGGGACGCCGCGTCGCCAGCACCAGGTGAAGCGCCGTTCGGGGCTACCTCGCGGTCCGGGCTGCCTCGCTCTCGCGCCTAGGTCGCTGCCGCGCCGAAGTCGAGGTTGCCCGTCAGCCGCGTTCCGTCGTGTGCGAACGCCTCCAGGAACCGGTCGATCCGCTTCCGCGCCAGCTCCCAGTCGTGGTTGCCGAGGTTGAGGTTGAGGAGGTCGATGTACCAGGGCGGCTTCACGTCGCTCGCCAGGTACGCTTCGACGATCGCCCGCGCGATGGGCAGGGTGGTCGTCTTCGAATCGTCGTGGACGTCCCGGTCATGCGCCAGGAGCAGCTTCACGTACTCCTCGTCCATGAGACGGTCGAAGAGCTCGCGCGTGAAGGGGTCGCCGGTCTGGACCCCGACCTCCGCGTCCGCGTCGGTGAGCTTGGCGCCCTTGTGGAGCCACTCCCAGAGGATGGACAGCCGGATCTCGCCGGTTGCCATGTCCTCCATGAGGTAGAGGATGTCGTCGTCGCCGAAGAAGTCGGCGGGCTTGAGGGCGGCCGCCTGATAGCCGCGTCCGAAGGCGTTCCCGTACTGCAGCGCCACCGAGAGGAGGTCTCTCGCTCCGGCTACCGTCCGCGGAGCGGGCTCGAGCAGCGTCAAAGCCGACGCGTCGTCCGGAGCGTAGCTGAGGGGAGGGAAGTCGCGGCCCATCTGGTTGGTCTCGCCGACGCGCTCCCACACCGGCCGGACGATGTGGACCATTTTCCAGTGCGCGACCCACTTGCCGCTAGCGCCCTCCCGCTGCTCACGTTCGGCGCCCGCGACCGCCTTCTTCATGCTGGCGGACACTCCCTCTTTCGTCCCCACGGGGATGTTCGGCTCCATGCCGCCCTGCCAGAGGGCGTAGCGGCCGTTCCGGTCGGGCGTGTTCACCGCGCGGCGCACCCGGTCCTCGTAGACGCGCATGTATCCGTAGGTCATGCCGATGGCGTCGATGTTCGGGTTGATGAACTCCGGGTCCCAGGCCATCGCGTCGGAGACGCTGTTGATGTAGTCCCACCGGCCCGTATTGAAGCCCACGAACCGCGGTGCAAGGGCGGCGCGAATCTCCATGAGCTGGTAGGAGGCCTCTAGTTGCTCGACGAGCACGTAGCAGCGGATGGTGCCCTCGGGGAGTCCAATGTGCTCCTCGAGCGCGGCGAGCATGTCGTTCCAGAGCGCCGCTTCTTCCGCGGTCTGGATCTTGGGTAGGTACAGCACGACGGACCGGCTCTCAGCGCGGAGACGCTCGTGGTTGCCGACCACGTAGAGCACGAGGTCGACGATCGATGCGGAGAAGCCGGTGCCGTCTCGCTCCCGCACGTGCCGGTCGTCGAGGTGCAGTCCGCGGGCCCGGAAGATCCGGGTCGTGAAGGCGAGCTGTTCCCGCCAGTCGGCCACGATCTCGCGGCCGAAGAAGTCCTTCGCCCATGCATTCATCTCGCCGGTCACACGCTCGGCGACCTCCAGAAACGCGGCGTCGGATGCGAAAGCGAGCTTCAGGTTGCGCTGGTTATCGAGGGACATCGTGTCGACCTGCCCGAGGGCGTCCTCGCCGTCGAACATCCACCCGTCGGCCCCGGAAAGGAGTGCGTAGGCCACGTTGCGGAGCCCCTGTTGGGCCGAGGCCCGGGGTCGTGTGGCGGGACCCGTCCCCTGGATCCACTGGCGCTGCAGATCCGGTGGGATCTCGCCGCCGTCGAACTTCCCGGCGCGTGCGTCGGAGACGCGGATCCGGGTGCGCGGGATGATGGCGTCGGCGTCGAGGAAGCCGATCTCGCGCCCATCGCGGGCCCGCTCGGAGCGCCGTCGCGTACGCCTGGCCATGACGTCGAGGCGGTCGCGGTTGAGGGGCGCGAGCGCCTCGAGAGCAGCGAGCGTCCGAGGTGTGATCAAGTCCGCATACCGTTCCCGGATGCCTTGCCGAAACTCCAGGGCACCGTTCTGCATCGATTCACCTCGGCTCTTGAAATGGGATCGCCCTCGGGACCCTGACCATTCTGGAGATCGTTCTCGGGATCGACAACATCGTCTTCATCCCGATCTTGCCGGAGCGTCTTAATTGGGGCTCCTCATCGCCGAAGGACTTTTCCTGCTCGACAAGGCGACCCGGGAGGTCCATCACAAGTTCGAGAGAGAAGAGGAGGGTCACCGTCATGGTCATCGCGGTCGTTCTGGCGGTCGAGGGGGTGGTCGTCGAGCGCATCCAGTGGCTCGCGGCCAACGCCGAGATGCCCCATGTACGCGCCATCGCGACTTCCACGCTGCGCGATGTCCGGACCGACCTCATGGCGAATGGTTGCACCGGACCGAGCCGCTCTGCACCCGGGAGGAGCACGGCTGGCACCAGGAGAATGCTGGCTTCAGGGCCTACTTCGAGTCGTTCAGGACCTTCAGACGCTCCTCGAACTCTTCGCGGG
>JBBDSM010000124.1:11656-21840 GCA_040904945.1 Gemmatimonadota bacterium | reverse complement strand
AGGGCCTACTTCGAGTCGTTCAGGACCTTCAGACGCTCCTCGAACTCTTCGCGGGTGATGTCTCCCTCGGCGAACCGGCGCCGGAGGGACTCCTCTGCGCCGTTGTCGGGGGTGGTGGAGGTTCTTCCCCCGGAGGACATGGCCCGCGCCACGCCCCAGACGACGACCACCGCGAGCACGAGCCAGAAGAGGCCCCAACCCCAGTGCCAACCCATCATGGATCCGTCGTGATGCCAGAAGGGCGTTTGTAGGCTCATCGGCCCGGCCCCATCATCATGCCACCCATCATACCGTAGCCGATCTCGTCCAGACGCAGTCGCTGCTCCTCGGTGAGGACCTCTTTCGCCTCCGCCGTGGCCCGAGCCATCTCGACGTGCATCTCCACCATGGCGTCCATGGTGTCACGCAGGGCGGACTCGTAGGCATTGAAGTCCGGATTTTCTCCAGCCAGGGCCTGCTGAGCGCGCGCATGCGTCTGTATGACCGTTTCGGACATGGACTGGCCCTGGCTGCGGTCCCGGATCGCCTCGAGGTCCCCTACCTGCTCGTCGCTGAGATCCAAGACGTCGCGCATGCGGAGGATCATGTGTGGGCCAGGTCCACCCGTGGCCATCAGACCCATTCCCCGTCCCATCATCTGGAGCATGCTCTGATCCATCATGCCTGCGCCCATCATGCCGGACATCATGCCCATGCCGGGCATCATCTGACCTGACTGCTGCCCTGGCTGCTGCTGTCCCATGCCACGATGCTGGGCGTCCGCGGGTGCGGTAAGAAGGAGGGAGAGGAACAAGGGCAGGGCGGCGATAGTGATTCGACGGTCGATCATAGCACACCTCCGTGTGTTCGCTCGCCGAAACTGCGAGAACCCGAGAGCGATGGCGAGCGCGACCTCTCCGACCTCGAGCACGATCTGCCGAAATCCCGTGTCGAGATCCGTACCGTGCCCAATCGAGACTAGCGCTAGTGAGGTGAAGCATCTATGAACTTCCCGTGAAGGAAGCTTCACGGGCTCCTGAGCTCGTCGCTCCCACCCTTTCTTTTCGTTGGCAGCGTCTCGGGCATGCGGAGCCACACGACCAGCGTGGACATCATGACCAGGACGCCCACCGCGGCCGTGGCCGGGGCGATGCCCAGTCGGTCGGCGATCACCCCGGCGAAGATCGCGCCGAAGGCGTAGCCCGAGTCGCGCCAGAGTCGGTAGACCCCTATCGCGGAGCCGCGCCAGTTCGGGTGTGCAACGTCGGCCACGGCAGCCAGCAGCGTGGGATAGGCCATGGCCGTGCCCACGCCGAGAAGAGCGCTCGCGGCGAACCAGGGCCAGAACGACGACACGCCGGCCACCATGAACAGGGCGGTGGCCTGGAGGAGCATGCCGCCGGCGATGAGGGGCTTGCGGCCCCAGCGATCGGATAGGCCACCGGTCCCTAGCTGCAGCACGCCCCACGCCGCCGGGTAGATGAACGTGAGCACGCCGATCTGTCGGAGGCTCAACCCTCCCGCCGCGAAGAGGAGAGGGAAGAGCCCCCAGGCCAGTCCGTCGTTGAAGTTGGTCACCAGCCCGGCCTGACTCGCGCTGAAGAGGGCCGGATCCTTCCAGCTCGCCAGGGTGAAGATCTGCCGGGTCGTGAGGCCTCCGGCGAGCTCGGGATCGTGCTGGGCGTGATCCCGAGCCTCGAGCGTCGCGTGATGGGCGGTCTCGCGAACGAAGAGGAGCGTGAGGCCGAGTCCCAACGCCACGAAGGCGATCCCCAGATAAAAGGGCTCCGGGCGGAGCCCGAAGGCTTCGGCCACATAGCCGGTGGCCAGCGCTGACAGGGCCACGGCCAGATATCCCGCGAACTCGTTCAGGCCCATGGCCAGCCCGCGGGCCTTCGGACCCACGAGGTCGATCTTCATGATGACCGTCGTGGACCACGCCAGTCCCTGGTTGATGCCCAGGAGGACGTTGGCGAAGACGATCCACGACCACGACGGCGCCCACATGAGGAGGAAGGGCACCGGGATGCCGAAGATCCATCCCGCCACCAGCACCCACTTGCGGCCGAAGACGTCCCCGAGTCGACCGGCGAAGAAGTTGGCGGCCGCCTTCACGAAGCCAAACGTGACGATGAACGACAGGATGGCGCTCCGTGCCACGAGGCCGAACTCTTGTTCCGCCACCAGCGGCAGCACGGTGCGCTCGAGGCCCACCATGGCGCCTACGAACCCGTTGACCAATACGAGCAGCCAGAACTGTCGCCAGTTCTCCCGGAGGCCGAGTCGGACCGCTTCGCCTTCGCTCACCGCTGCCCCGTCACCTTCCGGTCATCTCCCGATGCATCCGCCGCATCATGTGCCGTCGATGCTCTTGCATCCACGCGCGGAACTCCGGTCTCATACCGGGATCCAGCGTCGCCTCGATCCGCCGGTGCGCCGCCTGAGTGGCGGCTCTCATCGCTTCCGGACCTTCGGCGGCGGCGGCCATCACGCCGGTGTGCAGCGAGTCCAGGAGAATACGCAGCCGGGCGGCCTCTTCCGCGGAGAGATCGATGTGCTCGGCCAGGGACTCCACCGTGAGGGCGCTGGCCTGGGCAGGCGCCGGCGTGAGGAGCGTGCGATCGACCACGATCCCCATGGCTATGCCCGCCACCAGCAACAGGGCGCCCGCACCGGCGGCTCGAGCCTTCTCGGACATCCTCTTCATGGCCGTACTCCGTCGAAGGTCAGCCAGGCAAGGACCGGGTCGGCGGGGATCCCGAGCCGCTCCCAGAGCAGGGTGGGGTCGCCCCCGGCGGCGATGAGCGCGAGGGCCATGTCGTCCGGGCTGGGGCTCCGTGGCTCCGCCGTCCGCTCACCGATTCCGACGGCCAGGAGCGCAGCCAGGGAGGCGGCGGCGAGCAGGGCCGTCACGCCCCATCGATCGCCGATCTCGGTCATCCAGGAGCTTTGGGGAGACGATTCCTCCACGGCGCCGGCGGCAGGCTTCTTCCGCACGGCCAGCATGGGCTCCAACTCGTCCATCACCCGTCGGGCGTAATGGTCCCAGTAAGCATCGGCGGCCACCGGTCGCGGCTCGGGGAGATGGCTCCGCGGCAGGGGCGCCCCTTCGGGGTCACCGTTCGGCGGGCTCGGTTCGTGATGTTCGATGTCGTCCATGCGCCTATCCTCCGGCTTCTTCCGTCACGTCGGCGTGCGCCGCGAGCGCCGACCGTAAGTGTCTCCGTGCGTGGTGCACGTGCGAGCGTACCGTGCCTGGAGTGATCCCCATGATCCTCCCGGCCTCCGCGGCCCCCATCTCCTCCACATCGACCAGCCGGAAGGCGGTCCTGCGCTGTTCCGGCAACGCCCCGAGCGCCCGCGCCAGCTGCGCCCGGAACTCCGCGTCCTCCGCCAACCGGTCGGGCTGAGCCTCCCTGGCCGCCAGATCTCGGCTCGAGAGTGACTCGGTGCGACGCACGGCCTCTGCGTCGATCCGGTTCCGCGCGACGTTCCTCGCGATCTGGTAGAGCCATGGCGCGAACGGGCGCGCGGGGTCATACCCGTCGATGGCCCGCAGCGCGCGGATGAAGGTGTCCTGAGCGACGTCCTCGATCTCCGCGGGCTCCGACACGAACGAGGCGACCACGGCTTGCACCGGCCGGACGTATCTCCGAACCAGTCGCTCGAGGGCGATCCGGTCGCCGGCCTGGACCCGCCGCGCCAGGACCTCGTCCGTCGCATCTTCGTCACCCTGCACCGGCGCTCCGGGCGTGGGCTACTACGGCGCGGGCGGGCCGCGTCCCGGCCCGCCTTCTTCCATCCGGCGCTGCATCATGCCGCGCATCATGGCCGCCATACCTTCGTCGACCATCTCTGACACCTCGGCCGCATGGGCCTGTAGAGCTTCGACCAGGGCCGGATCGTCCGAGGTCTGCACCACGGTCACGCCTTTTTCGGTGTACTCGAACTCCGAGTCGATCCGCTCGTAGCCTTCGAAGATGGACGGCAGCGTATGGCTGAAGAGGTTGAAGACCTCACCGCTCTCGAGGCGCCCTTCCATGCTGGCCACGTGCGCGACGATGGCGCTCGCCACCTCAGGGTATGGAGATTCGGTGACGGTGCGGATGCCGTTGGGGAGATGGACGACGGTCCGCGTGATGGCGCCGTGGTTCGCGAGGAGCTGATGCACGAGCTGCATGTCTGCGGCAAAGGCGGGGTCGCCGCCGCCCATCTGCATATAGTGCTGGCCCATGGCGTCCTGGTTCATCCGACCCATACCGCCGCGACCCATCGACTGACCCATCCCGCCACGGTCCATGCCGCGGTGGTTCATCCCGCCATGATCCATCCCTCCGGGGCCCATCCCGCCATGCTCCATCCCCTGGGCGCGATGGTCCGAGCGCTGGAAGTCCATGAACGACCGGATGGCCTCCAGCGCCTCCGGATCGTCCGTGATGAGCCGCAGCTCACCGCCGCGGGGTAGGTCCTGGTACACGTACTCGATGTGCTCGCCGCGGGCCGCCATCACGTCCGTGCCGGGAACCTCCTGAGCATGCACGAACGCCGGCGTGCTGAAATCGCCGGACTCGAAGGCAGCCTGGATCTCCTGGAGGTGCCGGCGGATCTGCTCGATCCCCTCGGCGTCGTCCCGGTCATGCTGGTATTCGATGCGGCCGCCGTCGGGGAGGGCGTCGAAGACGTGCGTGGACGCGTACTGGTCGACGCCCATGCCCATGGCGCCCCGTCGCTGGAGGGCCTCGAAGTCGGGGTCTGCGGTGGGCGCAGAACTCTGCGCGGTGGCCCAGGTGGGAGCCACGCCCGCGATCAGCGCGAGCATGAGCGGGAGGCGGGCCGAATGGAGTCGAGCCATCAGAGATGTCCTTGCGATGGGTGTGAGCAACCTTCCACTACCCTACAGGCGAGGGTCCAGGATCGTTGAACACCGAAGGCGGGCGCCCGGTTCACGGATGGCGGGGGAACACGAGCAGGCACGAAGATGATAGCTTCAGATTCCTCGCGACTCCACGAGACGACGACGTGCCTATGTCCGACGCCATCATCCCCCCGCTCGCCCTCCACGGGTGGTACATGCTCACCCAGTTCGTCGACGTTCCTCCGCCCTTCGGGGATGGCGGTGACGAAGACCGGGCCCGGCGCCTCGACGGAATCAGCGCCAAGCTGGCCGAATGGGAAGACCTGGGGGAAAGCGGTTGGAGCGCGCTCTACCGGGTCGTGGGAGGACGGAGCGACTACATGCTCCTCCATCTCCGGCCGACGCTGGACCAGCTGGGAGAGGCGGAGCGTGCCCTGAGGCTCCACCCGTCCAGCAGGGATCTGGTGGTGACCGGCGACTACGTCTCCCTCGTGGAGCTCGGGCTATACGGGCACACGCTGGGCCTGGCCAAGCGTGCGGAGCGCGACGGCGTCGAGCTGGGCTCGGACCAGTGGAAGGCGATGGCCGACGAGCTTCTCGCCGAGCAGCTCGGGACCCCCTACACGCAGCGCCGGCTCTATCCGCGCCAGCCCGACGACATGCCCTACGTCTGCTTCTATCCGATGAACAAGAGGCGCAACGTGGAGCAGAACTGGTATACGCAGACCCTGGCCGAGCGGGCCCGGCTCATGCAGGAGCATGGTCATACGGGACGGGGGTATGCCGGCAAGGTATCCCAGATCATCACCGGCTCGGTGGGGCTCGACGACTGGGAGTGGGCCGTGACGCTCTTCTCGCCCGACCCGCTGCACTTCAAGGAGCTGGTCACCGACATGCGCTACGACGAGGTCACGTCGGTCTACGGAGAGTTCGGCAGCTTCTGGGTCGGCCACCGGATCGCGACGGATGCCATCGCGGGGGAGTTGAAGGGGGAGGGGTAGGAAGGTCAGCCCTCCGGGCGCTCGGGGCCGCGTTCCTCTTCGAGCTGCTGGAATGCCCCTCGGAAGACCTCGGACGGCTGGGCTCCCGACACCGCCAGCCGGCCGTCCAGCACGAAGAAGGGCACGCCGCGGACGCCGATCTGGCGCGCCCGGGCCTGGTCCAACCGGACCTCCTCCTCGAACCGGTCGGTCTCGAGCATCGTGCGGACCTCGCCGGCGTCCAGTCCGACGTCGGTCGCCAGGAGCGCCAACTCCTCACGGTCGGAGATGGCACGCCCCTCGGTCATGTACGCCCGGAAGAGGCGCTCCTTCATCTCGGACTGTAGACCCCGGGACGCGGCGAAGTGGAGGAGGCGATGAGCGTCCAGCGTGTTGCCCCGTCGTGCTCGGTCGAAGTTGAGCTCGAGGCCCTCTTCGGCCGCCGTGCGGGCCATCCCGTCCATCATCGCTCGAGCCTCGTCGACCGACGTCCCGTACTTCTCTGCCAGGGCCTCGTCGAGCTTGTCGATCGGCTCTCTCGGGGCGGAAGGATCGAGCTCGAAGCTCCGCCAGACGATCTCCACGGGGTCGGCACGATCTTCCAACGCGCGCTCCAGCCGGCGCTTGCCGATGTAGCACCACGGGCACACCACGTCCGACCAGATCTCGATCTTCATGTCGACGCTCCCAGCCGCCGCAGCGTGCCGGTGAGGAAGGGAAGGAGCTGCTTCTTGCGGCTCACCACCCCCGGAAGGCTGTAGATCTCTCCAGGATAGATGGGCGTGTACGTGATGGCCTCCACGAGGACGGGGCTCCCGGAGACGAGGAGGAGGGAGTCCTGGCTCTTCACGTCGGTCACCAGGAGGGCGGCGAAGTCGAGGCCTTCACCGGTGCGGCTCTTCTCCAGCTCCTCCCTGAGCGGCACGCAGCGGTCCCAGAACTCCTCGAAGCCCACCTCTTCGACCTGGGAGATCGCGAATCGGAAGTCGCCCTCCACGTAGACCTTGCGGTCGAGGCGGATCACGTCGGCTGGCGTCCGGCTCGCCACGACCGAGCCGGACGAGAAGATGATGTCGGCCAAGTCGCTCCCGGTCAGACCGGCGATCCCTTCGAGCCAGGTCAGGATCTCCTGATCCGTGCCGGTGGTCGTGGGGCTCTGCAGGTTCAGCGTGTCCGAGACCAGCCCTCCCATGAGTACGCCCGCGATCTCGCGCGTCGGGGTGAGATTCGCCTGACGGTAGAGGTCCGCGACGATGGTGCACGTGGAGCCCACGGGGCGATTGATGAACAAGATCGGATCCTGGGTCCGCAGATCACCCAGTCGATGATGGTCTACGACTTCCACGATCTCGACCTGATCCGCGCCGGGGACCGCCTGACTGAGCTCGTTGTGGTCGACGAGTATGATCTTGGTGGAGCTCGGGCGCAGAATGTCGCGGCGGGTGAAGACGCCCAGCAGCCGACCGCCGTCGTTCGTGACCATGAACACGGCTGGATCCAGCGTGGCGGTCTTCCTGCGAACGCTCTTCACCGTCTCCTCGGGGCGGAACGCCACGTAGTCTCCGGACATCACCCCGCCGATGCGGGTCGCGGTCCGGATGGTCCATGCCGTCGTCGCCGAGTCGTACGGGCTCACGATCACGCTCACACCATGAGCCCGCGCCTGCTCGAGAACCTCGGGCGCCACACAGAGCCCCCCGGTGATCACCAGAAGCCGCACGCCGAGCTCGATGGACCGTTCCTGGATGTTCCGCCGGTCTCCGACCACGATGGCCGTCCTCCTGACATCGGTGGGCTCGGCCGTGGCGAACGCCTCGAACGAGCCGGGCGCCATGGCCGCGATCCGCACGTAGATCGGCTCGACGCGCTCGCCGTCGACGAGGTGGAGCACCTCCGCGCCGAGCGCCCCTACGATGCTCGTGACCGACGTGTCGACCCACCGCATGTCCCGGTCGCGCTCCAGCCGCGGCAGGAGATGATGTCCGAGCTGGAAGATGGAAACGATGCCCTGGAGCCGGGCCTCCTCGTCCACCACGGGCAGGACCTGGATGTCGCGCTCGTCGATGAGCTCGAGTGCTTCCGCGCAGGTGGCCTCAGCCCGCACGGTCACCAGATCCTGAGCCATGATCTCCTGGAGGCGGGGGGTGACGTCTCCGACGAAGGTGGGAAGGCGAGCCCCGAAGTGATCGAGCACGGCGTCGATGCGGGGGTTCGAGTTCCCGCAGCGCGCCGCCTCGTAGGTCTCGGAGCTGGTGCGCGTCTTGAAGTCTGCGTAGGCGAGGGCCGAGCAGATCGCGTCCGCGTCGGGGTTGCGATGACCGAAGACTCTGATGGGGTTGGGCATGCGACGAAGTCGGGAGGAAAGAGGGTGCTCGGCACGGTAGTCGATCCCCGGCCGGGCACCAAGTCGGCTACGCCTTGCCCGTCCCACGCCCCGCCCGTACCGTGACGCCTCCATTCAACCCGGGAAGCCCATCTTGTACCTGCGATCCCGCACAGCGCTCCGCCGCTCCTTCATGGTGCGACCGTTCTTCGTCGCGCTCCTGGTGGGGCTCGGCCTCTCCACCGCACCGCCGCTCCAGGCGCAGGCGACCCCCGACCTCGACCCCTTCGCCCCGGGCCGGAGCTTGGTGCAGGCGGACCTCGACGGGACGGTGCTGAACCTCTGGGTCTACAAACCCGACAACTACGTGGGCGACGGTTTCGTCCTCCTGCTTCATGGCGCCTCCCGGGCTGCGGAGGCGTACCGGGACAACGCTCAGGGCTTCGCGGACCTCTACGGCCGCCTGGTGGTTGTCCCGGAATTCGACGCCGAGCGCTTCCCCAACCGCCTCTACCAGATGGGCGGCGTCTTTCGGGAGGACGGGTCCTTCGCCGACGAGGAGGAGCGCACCTTCGTCTACGTTCCCATGCTGGTGAACCACATCCGGGACCGCGAAGGAGCGGCCGAGTTGCCATGGATGGTCCTCGGGTACTCCGCCGGGGCCCAGTTCCTGGAGCGCCTTTCGGCCTTCATGGACCTGGACGCGGAACGATTGGTGGTCATGAGCCCCGGATCCGCCATGTTCCCCACCCGGGACATGGAGTACGGCCTCGGCTTCGGCGGGCTCCCGGAGGAGTTCGGGAGTGACGACCGCATCCGCCGCTACCTGGCCCTCCCGATCACCCTGGCCATCGGCACGGCGGACCGGGAGATGGGACAACTCCCCACGGGGGACGCGTACGACCAGGGGGTACACCGGTATTCCCGGAACCTGCGGTGGTTCAACACCGCGATGGACCTGGCGTTCGAAAAGGGATGGGACTTCAACTGGCGCCTGGTGATCGCCCACGGCGCCGGCCATCCGCCTCCGGAGATGTTCAATCATCCCGAGATCGGGAACGCCCTCTTCGGGCACCGACTCCGGCGCTAAGGAGGCTCTGCGCCACCCCCGGCGGAGACGGGGCCGCCACGAAGGGTCAGCGATCCGCGGCCGGCACCGAGCGCAGGAAGAGCCAGAGCGCCTCCATTTCCGTTTCCGTCATCTGCTCCGCGTAGGGCCGGATCATGGTCATCGGGACGAGGAGCGGGGTTCCGTCGGGACGGGTCCCTGCGCGCATCGCCGTGACGAAGTCCTCGTAGCTCCAATCCGCGAGCCCGTTCTCGTGCGGGGTGAGGTTGCGCGCGGGCGCCCAGCTAGGGTCGCCGCCCGGGATCGGGCCTCCGGCGAGGTCCTGTCCGTGGCAGCCGGTGCAGACTCCTCCGAGGTGGCGACCGAACTCCACCGAGGCCTCCGCGACGGGCGGCACTGGAACGTGGTCCGCGTCGTGCGAGGGGATCGAGTGCGCCGACAATGGGATCTTGCCGGTCGCCACGAGCACGCGGCCCAGCGGGCCGAGGGTGACGGGGTCCACGTCCGCGTCGACGGGGGGAAGACTCTCGATGTGGGCGACGATGTCCGAAAGCTCCTGATCCGACATGAGCTGGAAATCGACGGCCGGCATCACGCTGACCCGCCCATCCGGGAGGATGCCGTGCCGTACGGCACGGTCCCAATCGGCGGCCTCATAGCTCGCTGTCCGCCCGCCGGCGCCCGACGTCAGGTTCGGGCCGAGGAGCCGGCCCATGATCGGAGCGTCGACCATGACGCCGCCTCCGAAATCCTGCCCGTGGCAGTCGGCGCAAGGGTACCGGGATGCGACCAGGTGACGGCCCCGCTCCTTGGCGCGTTCCAGCGCGAGCGCTGCCGCCTCTTCGTCGCTCAGCTCCAGCGCGGCGACTTCCTCCGCGGCGAGCGGGAAGGGAATGGGGAAGTCGACCGAGTGCGACTCGACCGTGCTCGCCAGGAGGCGGTTGCTCGCGGAGGTCGCCCACACGTAGACGCCGATCA
>JBBDSM010000124.1:0-11556 GCA_040904945.1 Gemmatimonadota bacterium | reverse complement strand
CGACGCACCTTGCCCGATTCCATGCAATGTGGGGAGCCAGACATGAGCTACTTTGCGATCATCGGAGACCTTGTGGGCTCGAGGCAGATGACCGATCGAGCCGCAGTGCAGGTTCGGTTTCGCGAGGCGGTCGACGAAGCCAATGAGGTGGCCCACACCCATCTCACCGTGCCCCTCAAGCTGACGGCGGGTGACGAAGTCCAGGGCATTACGGATCAGCCGGAGGCGCTCGTCGAGATCATGGTGAACCTGTCTGACGCCCTTGCGCCGGCGAGCCTCGCCTGGGGGTGGGGATACGGCGAGCTCACGACGGACATGTTGGACGACGTTTCGCTACTGGACGGCCCCTGTCTGCACCGTGCCCGTGACGCGGTCAGCGCGGCAAAGAAGGGCTCGAGCTGGCTGGAGATCGCGGGATTCCCCGAGCCGGCGGCCCAGGTCCTGTCGGCGCTGATGAACCTCATCGGCTCGGTTCGCGCTGATTGGACGGAACGGCAAGCCGAGGTCGTACGGGCATCCAGAGGGAGGCTGCAGGTGGAGGCTGCGGAGCGGCTGGGGGTCGGACCGTCGACCGTGAGCCGAACGCTGAGCGCCGCGCACGCTTCGCGTGTATTCGCCGCGGAGGAGGCGGCCAAGGCGCTCCTGGCAAGCCTGACGTGGAGCCGAGCCCAGTGACCATCCTCGATGTGCTCGCGCGCCCGGACCTCCTCGTGCCGCTCCTGGCCGCGCACCTGTTGGCCGACTTCGTTTTCCAGACCGACCGGATGGCGGCGGGCAAGGAACGGTGGGGCCCTCTGCTCGGCCATGTGACGGTGGTGGCGATCTCGAGCTGGGCCCTGATCGGCCACGTCGGTGCGGTGCAGCTGGTCGTCCTCGTTTCGCTGTTCCATCTCTTGATCGACATGGCGAAGACTGCGTTGGAGCGTCTGACGTTGCCCGACCGCGTCGCTGACGCCTCGGAGCTGACGTCGGGGTTCTGGTCCCGGAACGGTCGCCCGACGCTCTTCCTGGGTGATCAGGCGCTCCATATGGTGTCCCTGATCGCCGCCGTCTGGGTGGCCGCGAGCGTCCCGTTCCTCTCGGCTCCTCCTCCCGACGCGGGCCTCTGGGCAACCACATTCGGCTCCTTGTATCTCCGCTTCCTGGTGCTCGTGTGCGGTTGGGTCGTCGCGACCACGGGCGCCGGGTACTTCTTCGCCCACTTCCTCGCGCGCTTCGAGACTCAGCTGGAGCCCGATCAGCGTGGCGGGCTCTCCAAGGGTGGGTATTGGATCGGCGTGACCGAGCGGTCTCTCATCTACCTCTTCATTCTCGTCGGCGAGCCGACCGGCATCGGCTTCCTCGCCGCCGCTAAGTCCGTCTTCCGGATCGGGGAGCTGAGAGATGCGAAGGACCGGAAGCTGGCCGAATACATCCTGATCGGAACGCTGCTCAGCTTCGCCGCCGCCATGGTGGTGGGTCTCGCGACCAGAGCGGCGTTCGCCGTGATGCCGTGAGGCGCCCTTCCGGCTCCTCCGACTTCAGCTCTCCCGACGCCCCACCTGGCCCGCCACCCGCATCCAGCGTACCTCACCGGCTTCCCGGATGAAGTCGCAGTTGATGCGGTCGCCTTGGGTGTGGAACGCCACGTCCTCGCCGTAGAACAGGACCGGGGCGGCCGGGTCTCCCACCAACAGTCCGCCGTCCGGATCCGCACGCACCTCCCGACGGCGGCCCCGTCCAAACCGGTACGTGCCCACGTAGTCGTCCGGGGATGGCTGGCGGGTCAGGGGTGTGACATGGTCGAGGGTCTCGGTGTGGCCTCGGTATCCGCAGATGGCCTGGCCCGCAGCCAGGGAGAGCCCCTCGTAGGCGTCCAGCGTCGCACGCTCCACGGCCTGGAGCAGCCGCCACCCCTCCGTGTGGTTCGTAAGGATGGCGAAGGCGAGACGCCGCCCCGGGACGAGCTGTACGTGGCAGCGATGCCCCGCGCCCGCTGTGCCGCCATGGGCTGCGGTGAGCACGCCGTCGAGCGTGCGGAGATGGAACCCCAGCCCCATCTGCTCGGTGGTGGGCTCCTTACCGAGCTGCGGAATGCGCATGGCTTCTCGGCCCCGTCGGCCGAGCGCGCTGGCGCCCTCCCCGTCGTGCTCGCCCAGATGGAACGCCAGATAGTCCATCAAGCTATCGAGGCTCATGTTGACCCCGCCGGCGGGGATGCTGGAGCCCATGGAGTAGGGCCGCACCACCTCGGGCTCGCCTCCGGCGCCGGGGCGATGCCCCAGCGCCACCGGCCAGGTCACGATCTCCTCGAGCCGCGTGGATGCCCGCTCGAGACCCACCGGGGTGAACACCAGCGCATCGAGCGCATCCCGGAACTCCGTGCCCGTGGCTACTTCGACCAGGCGACCGGCCAGGCCATACGCCGTGTTGTTGTAGCTCCACACCCGGCCCGGGGGCGCGATCTGCTCGAGATCCCCCATGGTGGGGACCCACCGAGCGAGCGCGTCCGGCCCCTCGCCCACATCGTAGCGCGCCTCCCAACCCGGGGTATGGGTGAGAAGGTGGCGCACCGTCACCGCCGCACTGGTGAGGGGGTCCTGGACGGCGAAGTCCGGTAGGTATCGGCGGACGGGCGCATCCAGATCGAGGCGCCCCTGCTCGACGAGGCTCATCACGGCCGTGGCCGTCGCCGTCTTCGACAGGGACGCCAGCTCGAAGACCGTGTCGGTGGTCACAGGCTGAGGGTCCTCGACGCTCGTCACGCCGAAGCCTTGGGTGCGCACCGTGCCGTTCTTGATCACGCCCAATGCCGCCCCGGGAATCCGGTGCTCGTCCATCAGGCTCCGGACCCCGTCTCCCAGATCTTCGAAAGGATCCGGCTGTGCGGACCGCGGGCGCGGTGGAGCGTCCGCGACGCCCCGGATCGCGGCTGGCAGGCCCAGGCCCGTGGCGAGGAAATGTCTTCGGTCCAAGGTGCCGCTCCACGGTTCGATGACTTGATGGGCGCGCCGGCCCATCTGCACGGATCGATCTAGGGGATCTCCGGCTCCGACACCACCCTCGGGGACGGGCCGCAGGAATGGAGCCGGTCGGTTCGCGGACGCTAAACCTATGGGGAGGTGTCTGACCGGAGCGTCGCGTCCTGGCAGCGCCTGCCGCCGAACGGCGCCACCCGAATGGTTCCCACCTCAGTCCCCACGCCCTGTCTGCTGGGCTCGTTTCTTGCCCATCGATCTCCCCAGGAGGCGCATGTAGCGCCTAAGGTGTTTGACAGGGAGGAGGCGGCTATGAAGCGGACGGCGTTCATCGGAATGGCGGGGATTCTCTTGATTCTGGTCGGGTGCGGACAGGATGCTCTTGCGCCTGAACGGATGGATGCTCCCGGCGGGCTCTCGGAGCTCGATCACTCCGACGCCGTGCCGACCGCCGCCGTCACCGATCTTCACTCCTGGATCGTGACGGATACCCTGGTCCTCGTGCGCTGGACCGAGGTGGACGATGGGACCGGGGCGCCGGCGGACTACCGCGTGAAGTATTCGGAAGGGCCGCTGGTCGACTGGAAGACCGCCACCGTCGGCTGCGATCGTTGGGTCCGGGGTGAGGCGGTGGGCGCATTCATCCAGTGCGAGGTCGAAGGGTTGGAGCCATCGACCGACTACGAGTTCCAGCTCATGTCCTTCCGCATGGAGGATGGCCGCTGGGCCGGCGCGCGTTATTCCAATACCGCCCGGGCCACGACCCTCCAGCTGCGCACGGATCCGGTGACGGACCTGACTGCGCGGGACGTGACGGACGCCAGCATGACCCTGGCCTGGACGCAGGTCGACGACGGCACCGGCGAGCCGGCCCGCTACCGGCTGCGATATGGTCCGGATCCGATGGTTCCTTGGCGAAGCGGCGCCATCGGGTGTGACCTCCCGGGCGACGCCATCGGGGCGGAGATCGAATGCACCATCGATGGTCTCGAGCCCGGCGTCACCTACGGGGCCCTGCTCATGTCCTTCCGCCTGGAAGACGGAGTGTGGGTAGGGGCACGCTATTCGAACTACATCCTGATCACCACAGCCGAGAGCGGCGGCTGAGTGGGGGTGTCCTACGGCAACGACACCTGCTGGTCCTCCGGCATGTGGAATCCGGGCGTCGACACGGACAGCGCCCGCTCGTCCTCCGTCATTTCTTCGGGGATGTCTTCGAACAACGGGGACGAGAGGTACCGCTCGCCGGTGTCGGGCAGCATGCAGCAGATCACCGACCCAGGCTCCGCGTCCTCGGCCACAGCGAGGGCGGCGCCGAAGGTCGCACCCCCCGAGATGCCGGTGAAGATGCCCTCGGACCTCGCGAGCTTCCGTGACCAGGCAATCGCTTCGGGTCCGGCGATGGGGACGACCCGGTCGACGTAACCGCCGTCGAGCGCTTCCTGCATGACGTGCGGGATGAAGTCAGGCGTCCATCCCTGGATCGGGTGTGGCTCCCAGGACGGGTGGCTCTCCGCCGGCGCGTGCCCAGCCCCCCGTTTCTGCGGGATACCCGAGCCCACGAGGGCGGCGTTCGTCGGCTCGCTCATGACGATCCGTGTGTCGGGGCGCTCTTTTCGAAGCACACGTCCGACGCCCGTCAACGTGCCGCCGGTGCCGTATCCGGTGACCCAATAGTCGAGGCGCTCCCCGTCGAAGTCAGCCAGAATCTCCCGTCCCGTGGTGTTCTCGTGGATCTTCGCATTGGCGTCGGTCTCGAACTGCCGGGCGAGGAACCAGCCGTTGGCGTCGGCCAGCTCCTTGGCCTTCATGTACATCCCGTACCCTTTCGCGGCCCGGGGCGTGAGCACGACCCTGGCACCGAGGAAGCGCATCAGCCGCCTCCGCTCGATGGAGAAGCTGTCGGCCATCGTCACGACCAGCGGATAGCCTTTCGCCGCGCACACCATGGCCAGGCCGATGCCCGTGTTGCCGCTCGTCGCCTCCACCACCGTCTGTCCGGGCTTCAACGCCCCGCTGCGCTCCGCTTCCTCGATGATGCTGATCGCGAGGCGGTCCTTCACCGAACCGGCGGGGTTGAAGAACTCTGCCTTCGCGTACATGCGGACGTGATCCGGGGCGAGTCGACGCACCCGCACGCACGGTGTGTCACCGATGGTGTCGAGGATGCTGTCGTAGAGCCGGCCTCGACCGGAAGTGGTTCTGGGGGAAGCCATGATTGAGCCCTCGAATGAGTGTCTCGAATCGAGCGGAGAAGCGTAGTGTTCGTGTCGAGAGGTCCGGTCGCAAGGAGGTCGCGCTTTGACTCAGCGCTCGCCCATGACCTCTTCCAGCGTCACACGGTGAAGCTCCCCTTCGCCCGACTCGAACGCCGTTGCGTTGGCGAGGGTCGTCTCGGCGATGTTTTCAAGGGCTTCGCGGGTGAAGAAGCCTTGATGACCCGTGATGAGCACATTCGGAAACGTGAGTAGCCGGGCGAACACATCGTCGTGGATGACGGTGCTGGAAAGATCCTCGAAGAACAGGTCGCCCTCCTCCTCGTAGACATCGAGTGCCAGCGCGCCGATCCGTTCCGACTTCAGCCCATCGATGACCGCGCGCGTGTCCACGAGCCCACCCCGGCTCGTGTTGACGAGCATGACACCCTGTTTCATTCGGCGAACCGCAGACGCATCGATGAGATGATGCGTATCGGGCGTCAGGGGAAGATGGAGGGCAATGATATCCGAACTACTCAGAATCTCTTCGAGGGGAACGTAGCTGGCGCCAAGCGCCCGGACCTCGTCGTTCGGCTCCGGGTCGTGGGCCAGGATGCGGCATCCGAATCCGTGGGCGATCCGGGAGAATATGGTTCCGATGCGGCCAGTGCCGATGACCCCGACGGTCTTTCCATGCAGGTCTTTGCCGAGAAGGCCATCCAGCGAGAAGTTGCCTTCCCGGACTCGCGCGTGGGCTCGATGGATGCTTCGGTTGAGCGTCAGCACCAGTGCCATCGCGTGCTCCGCCACGGCGTGAGGAGAGTACGCCGGAACGCGGGCCACCGTGATGCCATGCTCCTTCGCGGCCCGCAGATCCACGTGGTTGAAGCCTGCGGAGCGAAGGGTCAGGAGCCGGACTCTCCCTTCCGCGAGGGTGGCGATGACCTCGGCGGAGAGGTAGTCGTTCACGAACGGGCAGACGGCTTCGAAGCCCCGTCCGAGAGACATGGTCTCGGGGGTGAGTCGGGCTTCGAAGAAGGTGAGCTCGTGTCCGTGACCCTGGTTGGCTTCCTCCAGGGCGCGGCGGTCGTAGGGCTTGGTGCTGAAGACGGCGATGTTCATGCCTGACACGATCGTCGAATCGATGCTCAGGCGGGAGCCTCCCGCGCCGCTTTCGGCTCGACACACGAGATAGGCACATCGTCGGACATACCCGGAGGAATGGTCATGCTCCTTGCCATACAGCTTTACGCGTCCCGCATCGGTGCCTGTCTGTACGATCTCCTCATGGCGCCGCTGGAGCGGCGCTCGGTCGGCAGTTGGAGAGAAAGGACGTGGGTGGAAGTCCCCTCGGACGGCCTCGGGCTCGAGGTAGGCGCGGGAACGGGCGCCAACTTCGACCATCACCCGGCCGACGCCCGGGTGATCGCGATGGATCGGTCGCTCGAGATGCTCCAGCGCGCGAAGAAAAGGCCGAACGGATCCGGCGTCGCGCTGGTCGTGGCGGATGCCGAGGCGCTTCCCTTCCGGGACGGGGCCTTCGATTGGGCGGCGGAAACGCTCGTCTTCTGCGAGGTGGACGACCCCGAGCGGGGCTTCCGGGAGATGGCGCGCGTGGTGCGTATGGGCGGACCGCTCATCCTGCTCGAGCACGTGCGTCCGTCCGGCTGGCTCGGGCGCGTGGCGGACGCGCTGACAGGCGTCACGTCACCTCTTTGGGGCGAGCATTTCAACCGCGAGGCTGCCGCATCGGTGCGCGCCGCGGGGCTCTCTATCCGGCGGGAGGAGTGGCTCTGGCGGGATGCCGTGACGCTGCTGGTCGCTCGGTCGCCTCGAACCGGGACATCGTAGAGCGAAGAGGCAGGGTACTGGCAGTACATGCCAGATCTATGTATCATGCCTCTATGTATAATAGCTCTATGTATCTCGCTTTCGTTAGAACCGCAGGCGGTTCCGTCTCATGAGCATCAACAAGGATCTCGTCGCGGCGTCGTCGACGCCCCTCGTCCTCGCCATCCTGTTCGAGGGCGACAGCTACGGCTACGCCATCCTGCAGCGGGTTCGTGAGCTATCCGGGGGCGCGCTGGAATGGACCGACGGGATGCTCTATCCGGTGCTCCATCGCCTGGAGAAGGCGGGCCTCGTCGAGTCCCGCTGGGAAAAGGCGGAGACGGGGAGGCGGCGGAAGTATTACCGGGTGACCGCGGCGGGGCGGGAGCAGCTTGCCGAGGAGCGCCGCCAATGGCGGACCGTCGACGACACGCTCCGGAAGGTCTGGTCGGCCCTGTCCGAGGCCGCGCATGGGGATGCAGGACCCGTTCCCTTTCCCCAGTGGAGCTGAGTTCGATGGATCCGAAGCAACAGGGCGATCCCGCGGCGGGCTCGCTGGACGAGCAGATCGAAGCCTGGCGCTCCCACCTCCGGAGGAGCCGTGCCATCGCCGGCTCCGACGCCGAGGAGCTCGAAGACCACCTCCGTGAGCAGATCGCCACCCTGGGTGAGCATGGACTCACGGACGATGAGGCTTTCCTGGTGGCGGTCAAGCGTATGGGAGCCATCAATGCCCTGACGCGGGAGTTCGCCCGGGAGCACTCGGACCGTCTGTGGAAGCAGCTCGTCCTCGCGGGCGACGGGGCGGGCGAGGGTGGTAGCGAAGCACCGTCCGCCTACGGGTCCCGCCGGATGTGGGTGGCGCTCGCGCTCGCGGTCGCGGCCGGCGTGGCCATCAAGATCCCCGGCTTCTTCGGCATCCCCTTCGATCCCGATGCGAGCCTTTTCTACCCGGTCAACATGGCGTTCTTCACCCTCCCGTTCATCGCGGCGTACTTCGCGTGGGAGCGGCCGCTATCGACCTCCAGTCGACTATGGACGGCGGGCGCCTTCGTGCTCGCGGCGGTCGTGATCAACGCCTTCCCCTTCTCACTCGCGCCCGCGGGGGAGGCGGATACGCTGATCCTGAGCATGCTCCACCTGCCCATCTCCCTCTGGCTGATCGTGGGCATGGCCTACGTCGGCGGATGGTGGCCCGGGAACGAGCGACGGATGGACTTCATCCGCTTCACCGGTGAGCTCTTCATCTACTACGTGCTCATCGCGCTGGGCGGAGGCGTGCTCATCGGGCTGACATTCGCCCTCTTCGAGGCGATCGGCGTCGACGTGGAGCCTCTGGTCCAGGGGTGGGTGGTGCCGTGTGGCGTGGCGGGGGCCGCGGTGGTGGCCACCTGGCTCGTGGAGGCGAAGCAGAGCGTGATCGAAAACATGGCGCCGGTGCTGGCGCGGATCTTCATCCCGCTCTTCGCGCTGGTGCTCCTCGCTTTCGTTTTGACGATGGCCGCGACGGGGAGGGGCATCGACGTGGAGCGGGAGATCCTCATCGCCGTCGACCTACTGCTCGTGGTGGTCTTCGGACTGCTCCTCTACTCGATCTCGGCCCGCGACCCCCTGGCGCCTCCCGGACTCTTCGACTGGCTGCAGCTGACGCTTGTCGGCACCGCCCTGTTGGTGGATGTCCTGGCGCTGTGGGCCATCGGTGCCCGCATCTCGGGGATGGGGTGGACGCCCAACCGATTCTCGGCCCTGGGCATGAACGTGGTGCTCCTGATCAACCTGGCCGGTTCCGCGCTTCTCTACGCGCGGTTCCTCCGGGGGAGGGTCGTGTTCTCACGGCTCTGGGCGTGGCAGATGACGTACGTCTACGTCATTGCCGGATGGGCGGCCGTGGTGGCCTTCTTCTTCCCGGTGTTGTTCGGGTTCCGCTGACTCCGACCCCTGTCCCGGATCGAGTGGCCGGCGCGCGTGATGCGGAAGTCCGTCGTATGTAGCTTCCGGACATGTCCACACACCTGCCCGAGCCCCGCGCGCCGCTCCCCGACCTTCCCGTGGTCCCGGTCCTGGAAGACGTGGCTCGGGCCCTGGCGGACCATCGCGGCGGGGTGCTCGTTGCTCCACCGGGTGCAGGAAAGACCACGCTCGTGCCATTGGCGCTATTGGACGCCGACTGGCTCATGGACCGCAAGATCATCGTCCTGGAGCCACGCCGCCTGGCCGCTCGCTCGGCCGCCCGGCGCATGGCCTCGCTGCTCGGCGAAGACGACGCCGGCGGCACCGTGGGATACCGGGTCCGGATGGACACGAAGGTCGGTCCCCGTACCCGCATCGAGGTCGTGACGGAGGGCGTCCTCACCCGCATGCTGATGGACGACCCGGCGCTCACCGGTGTCGGGCTGGTCGTTTTCGACGAGTTCCACGAGCGGTCGCTGCCGGCCGACCTGGGGCTCGCGCTCACCCTGCAGTCCCGTCAGTTGCTGCGCGACGACCTGCGGCTCCTGGTGATGTCCGCGACGCTCGATCCTGCGCCGGTGGCGAAACTGCTGGACGACGCGCCGATCGTGCGGAGCGAGGGGCGGAGCCATCCGGTGGAGACGCGGTTCCGCGACCGGCCGGTGGACGGATGGATCGAGCCCCCGACCGTCTCCACGGTCCTGGACGCGTTGGACATGGACGAAGGCGACATTCTGGTCTTCCTCCCCGGGGCGGGCGAGATCCGGAGGACCGCGGATCGGCTGCGCGAGGCCGGGCTCGCATCCGACGTCGACCTCCACCCGCTCTTCGGCGCGCTCCCGAGGGACGAACAGGACCGGGCCATTTCGCCGAGCCCGCCGGGGCGGAGGAAGATCGTGCTCGCCACGTCCATCGCCGAGACATCCCTCACCATCGAGGGCGTGCGCGTGGTGGTCGACAGCGGCCTCATGCGGGTCCCGCGCTTCGATCCGCGGAGCGGGATGACAAGCCTGGCTACGGTGACCGTGACGCGCGATTCGGCCGACCAGCGACGCGGACGCGCCGGCCGGACTGCGCCCGGCGTCTGCTACCGGATGTGGACCGAAGGAGAGGACCGTGGCCTGGTCCCGGCTCGCAGGCCCGAGATCGAGGAGGCCGATCTGGCACCGCTGGCCCTGGACCTCGCGGTGTGGGGCGCTCGGCCGGAGGAGTTACGCTGGATGACGCCGCCTCCCGACACCCTGCTCGCCCAGGCGTGGGAGCTTCTCCGCGAGTTGGATGCCATCGACGAGGAGGGGGTGGTCACCGCGCACGGCCGTGAGCTCGCCGGGGCGGGCGTCCACCCCCGCCTGGCGCATATGCTCGTCCGGGGCCGGGAGCTCGGTCACGGAGGGGTGGCGTGTGACGTCGCCGCGCTGCTCGGCGACAGGGACATCCTCGACGGGCCAGGCCGCGCGCCGGACGCGGACCTCCGCCTCAGGGTCGAGGCCATGCGGCGGGCCCGTGCCCAGTCCGTCTCGCGCGTCGGGTCGGTACGCGGGCAGCGTGTGCGTAGGGGCGCGCTCCATCGGGCTCTTCAGGAGTCGAGCCACCTACGCCGCTCCCTCGGCGTTCGCGACCGGGACGGCGGCCCCGAGGAGGTGGAGCACGTCGGACTCCTCCTGGCCTTCGCGTATCCGGACCGGATCGCGCGCCGGCGGGAGGGGACCCGTGGCCGTTTCCTGCTGCGGAACGGCAAGGGGGCCGAGCTCGGCGAGGGGGAGGGGCTGGGCGATGCCGAATGGATCGTGGCCGCGGATCTGGACGACAGGGGGCGGGACGCCCGGATCTTCCGAGCGGCGCCCGTCGATCAGGAGGAGATCGAGCGGAACTTCGCGGGACATATCCGAGCGCTCGAGGAGGTGACGTGGCGCGAGGATGCCGGTCGCGTCGAGGCCCGCCGCCGCGAGCAGCTCGGCGCGATCACCGTGCGGGAGGCACCTTTGAGGGATCCCCCCAGAAATGCGCTGTTGGCCGCGCTCCTCGACGGAATCCGGGCAGAGGGGATCGGGAGTCTTCCCTGGACGAAGGAGGCCGGTCGCCTCCGCGATCGCCTTGTCTTCCTGCATGGGCTCGAGCCGGAGCGCTGGCCCGACCGTTCGGACGAGGCCCTGCTGGCCGGGCTGGAAGTCTGGCTCGTTCCCTACCTCTCCGGCGTCGCTTCCCCGCGCCGACTCGGAGACCTCGACCGGGTCGACCTCGAGGAGGCGCTGCTCTCGGGCGTGGACTGGGGCGACCGGGCCCGGCTCGACGAGTGGGCGCCCACCCACCTCGACGTCCCGAGCGGCGCGCGCGTCCCCATCGATTACTCGGACCCGGACGCCCCGGCGCTCGCGGTCCGGCTCCAGCAGGTGTTCGGCATGACCGAGACGCCGCGTATCGGAGGCGGCAGGGTCCCGCTCACCATGAAGTTGCTGTCACCCGCGCACCGGCCCGTGCAGGTGACGCGTGACCTGGAGAGCTTCTGGCGGGACGCGTACTTCGAAGTCCGAAAGGATCTTCGAGGGCGTTATCCGAAGCATCCGTGGCCGGAAGACCCGTTGGTGGCGGAGGCTACGAACCGGACGAAGCGGCGGTAGGGG
>JBBDSM010000123.1:11061-24483 GCA_040904945.1 Gemmatimonadota bacterium | reverse complement strand
CTAGACGTAGCTCTTGGCTATGCCTTCGTCGCGCCGCTTAGGATCTGGGGCTGTGGCGCTCCCGGGGCACCCGTGCGCAGCATGGGTCCGGCCCACCCCACTTCTTCAACACCCTTCTAGAGCTCGTTGCTGAGCGACAGGAACTTGAATCGCCCGTCGTGCTCCAGCACCGAGCCGAACAGCCGCTGTTCCACGACGTCCTCGGTCCCCCCAGGTACGAGCACGAAGCAATTCTCCCAGATCCGGATGGGACCCGACGCCACCGGCTCTCCGTCACACCGATAGCCCCGAGGGTCGAGCGTACGCTCGTCGAGCTGTTGGAACAGGCGGGTCAGGCTACGGCTCTGCGTATTCTGGACCTGGAGCCAGTGGATCTCGGGGGGAAGCTCGTAGGGCGGCCTCGCGAAGGCGGAGTACGGATAGTAGAGAAACGCATACTCGGCCCGGTCCATGGTGAGGGCCGCCAACGCGTCCGCGTCCCGAGCCTGAACGGCGGACAGGAAGGCCTCCACCAGCCCGTCACGGCTCGCAGAACCGCCGCGGAACGTGGTCGGCGTGTCGGCGACCGTGGCCTGGAACCGGCGGATCTGCTCCTCCATGGGAAAGATGCTGTCCACGACCCGTCCGCTTGCGGCGACGGTATCTCCCTCCCTGCCCTCCGGCTGCTCCCCACCGGCGCGGCACGCGACCAACGGGATCAAGCCGGCGGCGAAGATGACCAGCGTCTGTCGTAACATCGTTCGAGCTACACTCCTCAGCACGATTTCGCGGAAATATAAAAGGGGAGGCCGGCACCCGTCGGGGCGCCGGCCTCCCTGTCCAACGATCTTCTACCGGTGGGTTACCGGGCTCAGTTCAGCGCCAGGTTCGTCCAGAGCTCCCACCACTTCGGACCGTTCGGGTCGGCGGCGCCGCGGTACGCGGTGCCGGTCACGAAGCTTCCGGCCTTGGTGGCCAGGTCGCCAGTGAACGTTGCCAGGCCGCCCGTGGCGATGGGCGAGCCGGTGGCCGGCGACCAGTCGAGCTGCGTTTCGAGTGTCGGCGCCAGGGGGAGGAGCGTGAACAGGTCCGACGCCGCCTCCGTGCCTTCCTCGATGTCATTCGCCGCGAGGTCGACGGAGCCCTGAACCGTCGAGCCGGTCTGCGGCAGGAAGGTGACCGTGTTGTCGGCCACCAGGATGTTCCGCAGCAGCAGGTCACCGTCCGCTACCCGGTCCAGCGTGGACTGGTCGCGGAGCGAGATGGCCGCGCTCTCGAAGCGGGTCACGACCCCGTTCACGTAGTACCCACCGGTGCCGCGGCGCAGCTGCATGCCGATGCCCCCCGACGTGCCGGCGAAGACGCCGTCCGGCGGACCCACCAGGGTGAAGTTGGCGACCATGGGAATGTTGAGCGGCAGCGAGTTCTGGCCGTCGGTGCAGTTGGCGCCCGCGCAGCCGTCGTTCTCGAAGCCCTGCGGGTCGTTGGACACGTTCCCCGCCGCCGGCCTGGGAATGATCTGGCGCGACTGGAAGGAGATGACGTGCTGGAGCCGGCCGACGTACCCCTCGGACATGTCGAAGTGGTCGTCGCCGGACTCGTAGGAGACCAGGTACTTGCCGTCCACCGCGCCGCCGAAGAACTCGAAGCCGTCGTCGAGACCGCTCAGTGACTGGAGATATTCCAGCGTCGTCCCACTCCCGACGGCGGCGAAGGTCATGGTGTTGAGCTCGGCGTCGGGGGCCGTGGCGAATCCGGCGTACTCGACCCGCACGTACCGCAGGGTGCCGGAGTCGTCAGTGTTGTCGTTGCCGCCGGAGTAGTCGACCTGGGGGTTGCTGGCGCCCGTGCCGGTACCCTCGAGGATCACGGGCTGGCCGCGGTTGATGATACCGTTGCCGACGATGATCAGGCCGCCCCAGTCACCCGCCTGCCGCTCACCCACGGGCTGGCTGGACGTGAAGACGATGGGCGCGTCCTCGGTGCCGTTCGCCTCGATCCTGGCGCCTCGGAGCACGAAGAGGGACGAGCCCACGGTGTTGAAGTCACCCTCGATGACGGTGCCAGGCTCGATGGTCAGGGTCGCGCCGTTGGCGACTTTGACGAAGCCCTGGAGGGTGTAGAGCGTGTCCGCGTAGAGCGTCCGGTCGGACGTGATGTCCGAGCTGATGGCGGCTTCCCGCGGCCCTTCCGCGGGCGTTGTGATCGCCACCACGTCGCTGAAGTCGCTCTGGTCGGAGCCGGCCGTCGCAGCCACCCGGTACCGGTACGACGTGCTGGCCTGGAGGCCGGTGTCGTCGAAGGAGGTCCCGGACGGCGTGCCCACCGAAGCGAAGGAGCCGCTGGATCCCGGCGCGCGCTCGACGATGTAGCCGGTGGCGCCGGACACGGCGTTGTACGTGACCTGGATAGACGTCTCGGAGGTGGCCGTGGCGGCCACACCCGCCGGCGCCGACAGGACCACCGGGTCCATGCCGTTGCCGTTGTCGTCGTCACCGCAGCCCGCGGCGAACACCGCGAGTCCGGTGAGCGCGAGCATCAACTTGTTGCGTTTCATCTTTGTCGTCCTGAAGTAGGAGCGAATGAGTAGGTGTGCCGTTTGGCATACGACTCGAAGTTGGGCCCCGCTTGTGTCAGCGGTGGGTGCAAGCGGTCACGAAGTTGTCACGAGGACTCCGACGCGCTCCGCTGAGGTCCTACGGCCTCCAGGTGAGCCCGAAGCCGAAGGACCGTCCCGACCGGTAGAACTCCCGGACGACGTCTCCCTGGACGAGCTCGTAGGGCGCGTCCAGGAGGTTCTTGGCGTCGACCTTGGCCGACACCGCGTCGGTGAGATCGACCCGAAGCGAGAAGTCGACGAGCTGTCGTGCCTCCTCGTAGATGTCGGGCAGCGGCGCCTCGGCGGCGCTCGCGATCCGGCGTCCGCTCACGTTGTAGAGCAACGTCGCGGAGCCGCGGCGGTTGGGATCCGTCCACGTCAGTCCGGCATTGACGGCGTACGGGGACTGGCCCACCATCGCCCGCTGGTCGTTGGTCTGCGAGCTCGCGTCGGAACCGATCTCGATCTCGCTCGACATGAGGAGGAGGTTCGAGAAAATGGTGAGCGCGTCCATGCCGCCACCCAGGAATCCGAGCCGCTTCCGGCCCTCCAGCTCGACCCCGAAGTTCTCCGCGCGCCTGGCATTCGCGAACGAGACTACACGTGTCCCGGAAGTCGCGAGGTACACCCGCTCGATGGGGTTCTCGAAACGCTTGGCGAAGACGGCCACCGAAAGGGCCTCGGTCGGGCTTGGGTAGAACTCCCAGCGAAGATCGAGGTTCTGGATGAGTGCGCGCTTCAGCTCCGGGTTCCCCAGCACGTTGTCGCCGCCCAGCACCTCGCGGTACTGGAGGTTCGCGAGCTCACGATGCTCGGGACGGGAGAGGGTCTGGGACGCGGCGAACCGGAGGTTCTGTCTATCCGTGAGCTCGTACTGCAGCGTCAACGAAGGAAGCACGTCCGTGTACTCGGGATCCGTGACGACGTTCTCGCCCACCGTCGACGTGGCCTCCACCGTCACCTCGGAGCGCTCGACCCGCGCGCCACCGATGATCTGGAGGCGGTCCGTGAGGTGGTAGTCCATCATCAGATATCCGGCGAGGAGCCGATCTTCCGCGGTGTAGGAGCCGCCCTGCGAGAGGGGGATCATGCGGAACGCCTGGTCGCCTGGCTGCGTGTAGGAGCCGTCGAAGATGTCCTCCGGATCCTGGACCCTGACCTCGGAGGGCAGAGACGCGGCGATGGAGTACGCCGTGTTGCGCGAGTCCCGGTTCATCTCGCGAGCCAATCCCCCGATGCGAATTCCGTGGGGACGCCTGGGACTCCCGAAGCTCATCTGGTAGTTCAGGTTCCCCTCGTAGGCGTTCTCCCGGAGATCCGAAAAGGTTCGGACCGCACCTTCGTTGGAGATGGAGAACCAAGCGGGCGCCAGAGCCTCCCCGCTGATCGGGTCGAACCTCTGCTGGTACACGATCTCGGAACGGTCGGGCTCACTGCGGGTGACCTCCGAACGGGAGCCCTTCCAGTCGATGCGGTGGTGGGCGGAGAGCTGATGCTCGCCACCCAGCTGCGTCGAGATCATCTCGCGCTCCACGTATTGGAGCCGCTGGATGTCGAACCCCTGTCCGAGGTTCTCACTGAACCCGGACTCCTGGCGGGCGTCGGCGTCGGCCGACCGGTTGTAGGCGCCGTTGACCAGCACCCGATGGTCCTCGTTCAGGATGGCCGTGGCGTTCAGAAGGCCGCCGATGGAGACCGACCGGCTGCCGCTCTCGCCCTCGTAGCGGTCCACTTCCCTGGCTTCCCCGCCCGTCTCCGCGATGGCCTGGGCCCGACGGTGCTCCTCTTTGCGGGACTCGGATGCCCCGTAGGTCAGGGACGCCAGGTATCCGAGCTCACGTCCGAGCAACGGCGCCGTCCCCCCGATGGAGGCTCCGAGTGAGCCCCCCGGCCGGCCGGACACCGACGACGGGCTCCACACGTTGCGGAAGGAGTTGATGATCTGATTGACATCATCCTGGCCGGGAGCGGGCTGGAAGTTGCCCCACTGCTCGGCCAGAGGGGACAGCGCTCGATCCGCAGATCCCGAGGCGAACCAGTCCAGGCCCACCGACGGAACCGCGAGCACGTCCTGGCCGATCACGGTGGTGCTGAGGCTGGTGGAGGCGGAGAACGTCACCTCCGGGCGCCCGGGGAACGACTGGGTGCGGATGTCGACCTGACCGCCGGCGAAGTCGCCGGGCTGGTCCGGCGTGAACGTCTTCGCGGTGCTGATGCTCTGGAGAAGCCCGCTCGGGAAGATATCCAGCGGCACGACCCGGCGCTCCGGCTCGGGGCTGGGCAACCTCACGCCGTTCAGCGACGTCGTGGTGTAGCGCTCGCCGAGGCCTCGCACCATGACGTACTTGTCATCCTGCACCGTGATGCCGCTGACCCGCTTGATGGCCGCGGCGGCGTCGGAGTCGGGGCTGCGCGAGATCTGCTCCGACGTGATGGCGTTGACAACCGCCGTGGCCGATCGCTGCTCATTGAGCGCTCCCGCCACGCTGCCGCGCTCGGCCGCGGCGGTGACCGTGATGCCCTCGACTTCGACCGCCGAGGACTCGAGGCTGATGTCGAGCGCGGTAGTCGAGCCCGAGCCGACCGTGACATCGGTGACGATCTTCGTCGCGTACCCGATCATCTGCACCCGGAGGGCGACGACTCCGGCGGGGACTCTGGTGACGCGGTAGCGACCGTCCAGTCCGGCGAGCGCGCCGACGTCGGTGCCCTCGACGATGACCTGGGCGCCCACCAGGGGCGATGCGGTCGAGGCATCCACGATACGGCCTACGACGTTTCCGGGAGCGGATTGCGCTTGCACCGGCACAGCCAGGACGGCGAGGAGAATCAGAGAATAGAGCAGCTTGCCCATAACACGGCCCGTGGTAGTTGGTCCGAAAGTCGTACGTGTCGTCTTGTGACGATGGAAACGTACGACGGCCGTGTAACGGAAATGCGACGTGGAGCGCTCGTTTCGATAACGGAATATCCGGCCCCTGCCGGCTCCGTCGCTCCTCGGGGGCTACCCTTCCAGCGCGTCGTCCTCGTCGACGGGCCCGTGTCCGCCGTCGGCGCCGTGCTTGATGGTGCGGCCTTCCACCAGGAAGACCACGTCCTCGGCGAGGTTGGTCGCCAGATCGCCGACGCGCTCGAGGTTCTGGGAGATGAGAAGCAGCTCCAGGGCCCCGCTCAGACGCTTCGGGTCCTCGAGCATGTGCGTCACGAGGATGCGGAACATGGAGCGGCGCAGGTCGTCGACCCTGTCGTCCGTGATGCAGACGAGCCTCGCCGTTCCGGTATTGCGGGCCACATAGGCGGCGAGGGCGTCCGAGACCATCTCGCGGGTGACCTCGATCATCTCGGCCAGCTCGCGCACTTCGGGGAGCGGGGGAGTCGAGCTCATCCGCTTGGCGGCCTTGGCGATGTTGAGGGCGTGGTCCCCCATGCGCTCGAGGTCGTTCGACAGCTTGTTCGCGGTGATGATGCGGCGGAGGTCGGTGGCCATCGGCTGATGGAGGGCGAGGAGCTCCACCACCCGCTCGTCGATCTCGATCTCGAGCTCGTCGATGCGGTCGTCGGTCTTCTTGACCCACTCGACGACGCTGGGGTCGCGCTCGAGCGCCGCCTTGGTGGCCGCAGCGATGACCTCCTCCACCAGACCGGCCATCTCCATGAGACGGTCCTGGAGCGCGTCGAGCTGATCGTGGAAATGCCGCTGACTGGCATACTGCGCGCTCAACCGAACCTCCCGGTGATGTAGGCCTCGGTCTGGTCTTCCCGCGGATTGGTGAAGATGGCCTCTGTGGGACCGTACTCGATGAGGTCGCCCATGTACAGGAAGGCCGTGTAGTCCGAGACCCGGGCCGCCTGCTGCATGTTGTGTGTCACGATCACGATCGTGTACTCCTTCTTGAGCTCGTAGATGAGCTCCTCGATGCGCTGCGTCGCGATGGGGTCCAGGGCGGAAGCCGGCTCGTCCATGAGCACGATCTGCGGCTTCACGGCCAGCGTCCGCGCGATGCAGAGCCGCTGCTGCTGGCCGCCGGACAGGGCATACGCCGAGTCCCCGAGCCGGTCGTTCACCTCGTCCCACAGCGCGCTCTGACGCAGGGACTCCTCCACGAGCGTATCCAGCTCTCCCTCGAATCCGTTGATGCGCGGGCCGAAGGCGACGTTGTCGTAGATGGACTTCGGGAACGGGTTCGGCTTCTGGAACACCATACCGATACGCCGACGGACCTCCACGGGGTCCACCTCGGGGGCGTAGAGGCTCTCACCCCTGAACGTGACGTCGCCGGAGATGCGCGCGGTGGAGACGAGGTCGTTCATCCGGTTGAAGCAGCGGAGCAGCGAGCTCTTACCGCACCCCGAAGGCCCGATGAGAGCCACGACCTGCCTCGCCGGAATCGAGAACGAGACGTTCTTCACGGCGTGCGTGTCCCCGTAGAAGACCGAGAGGTCGGTGGTCTCCAGAGCCGGAAGCTGGCCTCCGGAATCGATATCGTAGATGGTCGACATGGCGTCAGATACGGGTCTGGTAGCGGTTCCGGAGGACGATGGCGACGGCGTTCAGCGTGAGTAGCACACCCAGCAGGACGACGATCCCGGCCGCGGCGAGCGCGTGGAATTCGACCTGGGGGCGCGAGATCCAGCTGTAGATCTGCAGCGGCAGCACCGTGAAGCGGTCGGTGGGACCCGAAGGGGTGAAGGCGATGAAGCCGACGGCGCCCACCATGATGAGGGGCGCGGTCTCACCCACGGCCCGCGAGAGCGCGAGAATGGTGCCGGTCAGGATTCCGGGCATGGCCATGGGCAGGACCTGGGTGCTGACGACCTGCCAGCGTGTCGCGCCGAGCCCGTACGCAGCCTCGCGGAGCGTGCTCGGCACCGCACGGATCGCCTCCTGGGCGGCTATGATGATGACCGGCATGACGAGGAGGGACAGCGTCAGCGCCCCCGAGATCACGCTCCGGTCCAGACCCAGGGCCCGGACGAAGAGCGCGAGGCCGAGGATTCCGTATACGATGGAGGGGATACCGGCCAGGTTGGCGATGTTCGTTTGAATGATCCGGGTCACCCAGTTGCGCGCGGCATACTCTTCCAGGTAGATGGCCGCGGCCACCGACACCGGGAACGAGATCAGCGCCGTCAGCGCGAGAATCCACAACGACCCCGCGAGCGCGGCCTTGATACCGGCCTGCTCCGGCAACCGGGACGCGAACGCGGTGAAGAACCCGGGCTCGATGCGCGGCAGACCGTCCACGGCGACGTCGACGAGGAGCACGGCGAGCGCGACGACGCCGACCATGGTCGCCGATCCGCACAGCCATTTGAACAGCACGCCGGTGCGCCGGCGACGTACGCCACGCGCCCCCGCTGCGTCTCCGGACAGCCGCGACGGAGAGGTCATTCGTACTCCTCCCGGAACTTCGCCAGGATCCACTGGCTCAAGATGTTCATGGCGAGCGTAATCAGGAAGAGCGTCATCCCCACCGCGAACAGCGTCTGGTAGACGATGGTGCCCCTCGGAGTGTCGCCGAGGGACGCCTGGACGATGTACGCCGTCATCGTCTGGATGGACTCCAGGGGATTCAGCGTCAGGTTGGGGAGGTTACCCGCGGCGATGGTCACCGCCATGGTCTCTCCGATAGCACGGGAGATCGCCAGAATGAACGAAGCGATGATCCCCGACAGCGCAGCGGGCAACACCACGCGCGTCGACACTTCGAGCTTGGTGGCTCCCAGGCCGTAGGCGCCCTCTCTCAGGACGCTCGGCACCGCCCGGAGCGCGTCCTCGGACAGGGAGGAGACGGTCGGGATGATCATGACGCCGACCACGATGCTCGCGGAAGCCGCATTGAACACGTCCGTGCCCGGGAACACGGTCCGGATCAGGGGCGTCACGAAGGTGAGCGCGAAGTAGCCGTAGACGACCGTCGGGATGCCCGCGAGGATCTCGAGCATGGGCTTCAGGACCTTCCTCACCCTGGGAGGGGCGTACTCGCTGAGGAAGATCGCCGTGAGCAGACCGACGGGGATGGCGATCACGGCGGCCCCCACCGCGACCTGGAAGGAGCCCGCCAGCAACGGCAACACGCCGAAGTGCTTCTCCAGGAACATCGGCTCCCACCGCGTGCCGGTGAGGAACTCGACGACGGACACCTGGCGGAAGAAGTTGAACGTCTCCCCGGCGAGCACCGCGATGACCCCGACGGTCACGAGCGTGCTCGCCGCCGCGCACGCGAAGAGGAACCATCCAATGACGCGCTCCTTGACGTTCCTGCTCCTGCGGAACGTCAAGGAGCTCCCTTCCGCGCTCACCGGCACCGTGCCATCACCGACACGCGATATCTCCTGGTCGCCCGAGGCTGGTCAGCCGGCCACTCCGGCGGTCTCCCGGACCGCCTGGAGCTGGCTCTCGTACTGATCCGCGCGAAGCGCATGGTACCCGGTGGACGGAACCAGCGCGAAGCCCTGCTGGAGGATGAACTCCGTGAACGCCAGCACCGCGGGACGCTGGAGCGCGCTGTTCTTCACGTAGATGAAGAGCGGCCTCGACAGGGGCGCGTAGCTACCGTCGTCGATGGTCTCGTCCGACGGCAGCACGCATCCGGACCCGCCGTCCACGGCCACCAGCTTCAGATTGGCCTCATTCTCGAGATAGTAGGCGTAGCCGAAATATCCGAACGCATAGCGGTCGCCCGCGACGCCCTGGACGAGGATGTTGTCGTCCTCACTGGCCTGGTAGTCGGGCCGGCTCGCCCCGGTCTCCCCGTTGATGGTCTCGGTGAAGTAGTCGAACGTGCCCGAGTCCGTGCCCGGGCCGTACAGGCTCATCTCCTCGGCCGGCCACTCGGACCGCACGTCGCGCCACGTGGTCACCGAGCTGTTCGGCTCCCAGATCCGGTTGAGCTCCGCGACGGTCACGCACTCGACGAAGTCGTTCTGCGGATTGGCGATGACCGACAGGCCATCGATAGCCACCCGCAGTTCCGTGAACTCGATGCCCGCCTCGGCGCATGCCTCACGCTCTCCCTCGGAGATGGGTCGGGAAGCGCCGGTGAAGTCCGTCTCGCCGTTGCAGAAGCGCTGGAACCCTCCTCCCGTGCCCGACAGGCCGACCGTCACCCTGGCGCTCGGATTCGCAGCCTGGAACTCCTCGGCGAAGGCCTCCGAGACGGGGAAGACGGTGCTGGAGCCGTCGATGACGACGTTGCCGGTGATGGAGTTCGCGTCACCGCCACCGCCGCCACAGGCAGCGAGCACGAGCATGGTCGCACCAGCCGTGAGCGATAGGGTCTTGTTCGACATTCTGATCCGTCCTGTATGGCGAGAAATCGTCGGTTGCAGCAATTGTCGGACTCTAGGGCGAAGCGACGACAGTATGATAAACGATGGGTAACGAAACCGTAACGCCAGTCACGACATGGGAAGTGTGAAGCGCACCGCGGTGCCCCGGCCGAGCTCGCTCTCCGCGGAGATCTGCCCGCCCATGGCGCCGACGAGGTGCTTCACGATCGCCAGGCCAAGGCCGGTACCCCCGACGTCCCGGGCTCTCGACGAGTCCGCCCGGTAGAAGCGCTCGAAGATCCGGGGCAACGACCGGGCCGGGATTCCCTCGCCGTCGTCAGAGACCTCCACGGCGACGAACGAGTCCGCCGGTGTCACGGACACCATCACGAGACCTCCATCCTCGGTATGCCGAACGGCGTTCTCGAAGAGATTCCGGAAGACCTGCACGAGGCCCTGACGGTCGGCCAGCACCTCGGCATCTCCGTCGATGGAGAAGGTACGGGCCTGCACCTGCGCGCCGCGCTCGTCTTCCACGAGACTCCATGCGTCGGAGGCGACGGTCGCCACGGACAGGGTCTCTCGTCCCGCGGTCCATCCCCCGGACTCCAGCCGGGACAGGTCCAGGAGGTCGTCCACGAGGTGCTGGAGGCGTAGGGTGTTCGAGCGGATGGCCTCGAGGAACCGCCGCCGGATGTCCTCCGGCGGATCGTCGTCCACGAGGGCCTCGGCGTACCCGCGAATGGAGGTCAATGGGGTCTTCAGCTCGTGGGACGCGTTGGCCACGAAGTCACGTCGGACCGCCTCCAGACGGCGAAGCTCGCTGATGTCGAGAAAGGTGGTTACAGCCCCGCCACGGTCGAGGGCTCGAGAGGCCAGGAGCAGGTGTCGGCCGGCCATGTCGATCTCCCGGGATTGCGCGTCCACCTCCAGGGAGTCTTCCAGGACCGCTCGCAAATCACGATGTCGCACGACGGCGCCGACCGGCGGCTGCGCGGTCAAGTCGTCCGGGAGGTGCAGGAGCGCCCGCGCCGTGCGATTCGCCCGGAGCAGACGGCCGTCTTCCGTCAGAGCAATCACCCCTTCGGCCATGCAGTCGATGAGCACCTGCATCTCGTCCCGCTCTTCCGCGAGCTCCCCCAACCGGGCCGAGAGCTCGTCGCTGAGACGGTTGAACGCGACCGCCACGTCCCGGAGCTCCGAGACCGGACCGGGGGGCACACGGCCCGTGAAGTCGCCCTGGGCGAGCTTCCTCGCCCGGTCGGAGAGCGCTACGAGCGGCCTCGCGAACACCCGGCTCAGCAGGTAGGCCGCGATCAAGGCCACGACCATGGCCAGGAGGCCCGCCGCCGCGACCGTCCGCTGCACCCGATCAACGGCGGCGTCGATGTCGGATCGTGGCGCCGCGATCCGGAGGACCATGGGCTCGTCGCCGAGGGTCGCTCGCGTCGCGCCATAGAGCAGGGGAACGTTCACCGTCGTGCTCGTGCGCTCGGAGAACGCGACCGAAGCTCCCGCCAACGCCTCGGCGACCTCGGGGCGGCCCCCGTGGTTCTCGATGTCCGCCAGGCGGCCGGCTCCGACGTAGGACTCACCGAGCACCACACCCACGGTGTCGATTAGCGTCACCCGGTAGCCGATCCTCCGGGTCATGGCGCGGGCCAGTGAATCGGGGTCGGTGGCGGCCGAGCTCTCCATGATGGCCGCCCCGAGAGCGAGCTGCCGCTCGAGCTCGGCCCTGAAGGTGGCCCGGAGCTCCCGGTTGAGGCCGGTCCCCACGAGCAGCAGCGTGAGGACCACGAGGAGCCCGACGACCCCGGAGAACCCGAAGAAGAGCGCGTGATGGATGCGCAGTCGCATGCGTTCCCGGGGATATCCCCCTACTCCCGGCCTTCGGGGATCTTCAAGCGGTATCCGAAGCCCCGGATCGTCTGGATCCAGTCGCCGACCTCACCCAGCTTGCCGCGCAACCTCCGCACGTGCATGTCCACCGTGCGGGTCTGGATGCGGTCGGAGACGTCGGCCTCGACGTCCCAGGCCTTCTCGAGGAGCTGCTTACGACTCTGGGTGCGGCCGCGGCGCTCGATGAGCGCCTGGAGCAACCTGAACTCCGTGGGCGTCAGGCTCAACTCATCGCCGTCCAGCGAGGCCTGATGGGCGGCGACGTCCATGCGGATGGGTCCTGCGCGAAGGACCCGCCCTCCGGCGGTGATCCCGGCTTCCTGCACCCTTCGGAGGATCGCCTGGACGCGGAGCACGAGCTCTCGGGGGCTGAACGGCTTCGTCAAGTAGTCGTCCGCGCCCAGCTCGAAGCCGCTGATACGGTCTTCCTGCTCGCGCTTCGCGGTGAGCATGAGCACGGGGATGTTCGACGTGGTCGGCTCGGCCTTGAGCTGCCCGAGCACCGCGTCGCCGCTGAGTCCGGGGAGCATCCGATCGAGCACGACGAGGTCGGGAATCTCGCGGCCGACCGCATCCAACCCTTCGGTGCCGCTCCCTGCCGTCTCGACCCGGAAGCCCTCGCGTGTGAGCTGGTAGGCGATCAACGCGGCGATGTCGGGCTCGTCCTCGACGACGAGCACACGGGGAACCGACGCGGATTTCACGGAAGCGTCCATGGATTCTCTGGTCATCGTGGTCATGGGGCTCTCACCGAGGACGCGACCCGGCCGGCCCCACCGCGAAACTCTTCGCGGTCAGTCCGCTCCGATCAGCGCCTCGAGCTCTCCTTCGGTCAAGGTGTGGTCCGTCTGCTTGGCCGCCTTGAAAATGCGGCTGGTGAGCTCCTCGTCGGCCGGGTCGTGCCCGTGCTCGCGGAGCCAGTACTTCACATTCGACAGCCCCGACATGGGGCCGATCTCGATGAGCTGCTTGCGTCCGACCATGGACGCGGGGATGGCCGAGTAGATCCGGTCGGCCAGCCAACTGTCGCCCTTCTCTTCCGCCTTGATGATGGCCGCCGCGTGCACTCCGGTACCCGTGCGGAAGGCGTCGTGACCCACCACGGGATACGAGTGCACCAGCGGCACCTGGCAGGCCTCGGCGGTCAGGTGGCAGTAGTCCGGAAGCACCGTCAGGTCCGCGTCGTGGACGCCCAGGAGCTGGAGGTTGACGAGCAACAGATCCATCTCGGTGTTGCCGCACCGCTCGCCGATTCCGAGCGCCGTCCCGTGCACCCGGGTGGCGCCGGCCTCGATGGCGGCCAGCGCGTTCGCGAGCCCGAAGCCACGGTCCCGGTGTCCGTGCCAATCGACCCCGACGTCTTCGCCGGATGGCTTCACGATCTCTTCGAGGACGAAGCGGACGAGCGACCGGGTCCCTTCGGGCGTCGCGTGCCCGACCGTGTCCGCGATGCAGAGCCGCTTCGCTCCCCATTCGATGGCCTTGCCATAGAGCGCCTTGAGGACCTCGGGGTTCGCACGAGTGGTGTCCTCGGTGACCATCATCACCGGGAGCCCCTCGCGCACCGCGAAGCTCACGGCTTCCTCGCTCGTCTTCAGCATGCGGTCGAGCGTCCAGTTCTCGGCATATTGCCGGATGGGCGAGCTCCCGATGAAGGTGCACGCCTCGAT
>JBBDSM010000123.1:0-10961 GCA_040904945.1 Gemmatimonadota bacterium | reverse complement strand
CCGCCCCGGGCAGACCGATGTCCGCCGTATGGATCCCGAGCCGGTCCATCATGTGGAGCAGCCGGACCTTGTCTTCGAGTGGCGGATCGACCACCGACGGATTCTGAAGGCCGTCGCGCAGCGTCTCGTCGTCCAGCTCCACCTTTTCCACGGCCGACCAATCGAAGGTGTCTCCGACCTCGTTCCAGTCGTAGATGAGTTCCCGCTCTTCCATGCTCGCCCTCGGCAGCGTCCGTGATCTGGAGTCCAGACACAAACATAGAGTTGCGGGCGCGGCGGGTCACCGTCAGGGCGTCGAGGAGGCGCGCGCGCAGGGCGTTTCCTGGAAGTTGGGGGCGCTCAAGCATGAGCTAGAGTAGGTGCTTCCCGTAACACACCCTCCACCGTCATGTCACGGCACGGTCACAGAGGGGCGCCGCATGCCGCCCTCCGACCGGGCCACCCCCGGGCTAGTCGCCCGTCACCACCGAGTCGTCCGTGACCGACAGCGACCCGCGCACGCCGCGCAGATCGGCCTTGCCGCCCACGATGGAGTCGTGGAGCACCGACGTCTCGACCTTCGCACCGGCGCCGATCACGCTGTCACGGATGCGGCTGTCCGTAACCCGAACCCCTCGCTCGAGGGTGACGTTCGGCCCCACGCTCCCGCCAACCACCACCACGTCGGCCTCGATGCGGACCGGCTCCACGATCTCCGCGCCGTCCACCACGGCGGACGGATCGACGCCGCCCCGGGTGGTGGCCACGAGGTGGGCGTTGGTCTCGAGGAGCGTCTCGGGCTTCCCGGCATCCCACCAGCCACGGACCGGTGCGGTGAGGATCTTGCTCCCGTGGTCGACCATGTACTGGAACGCATCGGTCAGGTAGAACTCGCCCGAGGGTCCCGGGGGCGAGTCCAGCGTGTGGTGGATGCCCTTGAAGAGCAGCTCGTGGTCGCGGATGTGGTACAGTCCGATGTTGGCCAGCTTCGAGATGGGCTCGGACGGCTTCTCGACGATCTTCTCCATCGTGCCGTCCTCGGCCGTGACGATGACGCCGAAGCGCTGATAGTCCTCGACCTCCTTCGCCCAGATCACGCCCGCGTACTTCGAATCCAGCGTGCGGGCGAGATCGTAGTCGACCTCGAGGACGGCGTCGGCGAAGACGATGAGCACCTCGTCGTCGATGAACGGCTCGGCGAGCGCCACCGCCCCGGCCGTCCCGTCCTGGACTTCCTGCAGCACGTAGTGGCCTTTGATTTGCGGATATTCCGCTTGAATCCACTCCTCGACCGTTTCGCGCAGGTATCCGACGATGAAGACGATCTCCTCCACGCCGACGTCGATCAGGTCGTCGAGGATGTAGGCCAGAACCGGCTTTCCGGCGACCTTGAGGAGAGGCTTGGGGGTATGGTGCGTGTGCGGACGAAGGCGTGTGCCTTTTCCCGCCAGGGGGATGACGGCTTTCATGGGCTCCGGGCTTGGCGAGTCGCAAAGGTTCGCGCCACACTATACGCGGACCGGCTCGCCCGGGGGAGGGTCGCGTGCTCAGGGACTTGCTCCCGGGCACGGCTCCGCGGGGTGCCGCGCGTCGAGGGCTCGGTCAACGGAGAGGGGATATGAAGTCGACAGTGCAGGGTGTCGCAGGGTGGGTGTTCACGGTCGTCGCGCTCGGAGGATGCGCCGCCGGCAGCGGCGCCGGACCGGGAACGTCTGGAGCCGCCGGCACGGGAGGCATACCCTCCGAGGCCTTCGAGCCGCCGAGGGTGTACGAGGTCCCCCTCGACGCGCCTCGCCAGGAGACCGAGCCCGGCTTCATCGAGGTCCAGGGCTCGGCCACGGTGACGGTGCCGTCGGACATGGCCCGCGTCACCTTCGCGGTCGAGACGCGCTCCGTGACGGCCGCGGACGCGGCGGCGGAAAACGCCAACCTGATGGACGCGGTGCTCCGCAACCTCAGGACCGGCGGCTTCAGCGCGCTGCGCCTCGAGACGTTCGGATACACCCTGCGCCCCGAGTATTCCTTCTCGGACGACCGCGCCCGCACCATCGAGGCTTACACCGCTCTCAACAACGTCCAGGCGACCGTCGGTGAGGTCGACGAGGTCGGAGGCGTGATCGACGCCGCCATCGCGGCGGGCGCGAATCGCATTTCGTCGATCGACTTCGACGCCGAGGACACGTCGGACGCCCGCGCCCGGGCGCTCTCCGAGGCCGTGGAGAACGCCCGTGCCGAGGCGCGCGTCATCGCCCAGGCGCTCGGCCACGAGCTCGGCCCGGCCCTGGAGGTTCGCGGGGGCGCCGAACGGCCCTCGCCCCGCCCGGTCGCCTATGAAGCCATGAGCATGAGGGCGGACGCGGCGCCGACGCCCATCGAGGCCGGAGAGCGCACCGTGACCGCGAACGTCACCGTTCGGTTCGGGCTCGGACCAGGATTTCCGGGACGTTGAGCGATACCGCGCGAGACACCACGCCCGGCGGCGGAACCCGCACGGACCCGCGCGCCGAAGACCCTCGCCTGTGGGGACGGACGTACGCGATTCCGTTCGCCCGGGTCTGGGATGCCGCGAAGGGCCTCGCCGACGGGGGCCTCCGCGGATGGAGCATGGTGCGCAACGACGACCGGGAAGGCGTGATCGAGGCCGTCAGCCTGACCTGGTTCCGCCGCAAGCCCGATCAGGTGACCATCACCATCCGCTTGGACGAGAACGCCCAGACCCGGGTCGACGTGCGCTGCGTGCGTTCCGAAGGGGCGTCCGCCCGTCGTCGCCATCCCCGACTCATCAACGGCTTCCTGGGTGCGCTCGACCGAGAGATCGAGGCGACCCCCGGCCAGAAGCTCGATCCGACGGCGACTCCGGGCTGGCAGCGGGAAGAAAAACGATGAGGCGACGCATCCTCATGCGGGCCATGGCCTTCGCGATGGTCTGCGGGATGGCGGGGTGCGGTGACGCCACCCCCGAGCCGGAGCCGTCGCCCAACGGAGCAGAAGCCGCCCCACCGCCGGAGCGCGTCGTCGAGCGCATCTACGAGCGGAGCTTCGCCTTCGTCGCGGAACTGGGCGACAGTCTGCTCCTGGTTCCCTGGATCATGAACCATCAGGCGCGCCCGGATTCGGTTCTCAGGAACGTGGCGGGGTGGCTCTCCCGAGGGGGAACGTGGGAGCCGTTCTACCGGGAACGCTGGTCGACGCCCGCGACGCGTAGCCCCGAGCGCATCCTACCCTACGGCACGTTGAGCATCGTCGTCCGTGACGGAGATCTGGTCGACGGGCTCGTGTACCAGGACGGCCCGAGGAGTCTCGAGATCGTCATGGGCGAGGTGCTCGCGGCGTGGGTCGGTCCCGGCGGCGAGACGTTCGATCTACTCGAGGGCGCGGCCTATCTCTCGGAGGAGCGGATCGACGGAACAGTGGTCGAGGTCTCGCGCTCCTGGACGCCTTCGGAGCAGCCGGCCGGAGACTGGGCTTTCCTCGTCTCCGGGGACTCCGCGCGGGTCGTCATGGCAGGGAACGTCGAGCACGGCGTCGACACCGAACCGGTGTACCGCGTCTGGGCGCAGCGAGGTGCCCAAGATCTGGTGTGGCCGGAGGTCGAGGTCGATTGGTCGGAGCGGCAGGCATTCCCACCGGCCCGACGGGACGTCCCCACCACCTGGTCCATCTCCTCACCGGACGGCACCCTCTCGGGAACGTTGCGCAGCGTCACCTCGGAGATGGAGGCGGGCGAGGCCTCGGGCCCCCTCCTTCCCGTGCTCGCGCTCGTGGAAGTGGAAGGCGTGCTCGAGGCGCGGGGAAGCGCCATACCGGTGCGTGGCATCCTCGTGCACCAGCGACGTTAGCTCGTGTCCGACCAGCTTCTGCGCGCGCTGATCACCATCGGTTTCGGCGCGCTCGCCGGCGGGCTGACGAACACGATCGCCATCTGGATGCTCTTCCACCCCTACGAGCCGCCCAAGCTCTTCGGGCGGTGGCGTCTGTCGTTCCTGCAGGGCGCCATCCCCAAGAGCCAGGCCCGCCTCGCGGCCGCGATCGGACGCACGGTCGGCAATCGGCTCCTGACCCCGGAAGACCTCATGCGCACCTTCGCCGATCGGGAGTTCCGGGACGCGTTCGACGAGCGCCTGGCCGGCTTTCTGGACGAGGTGCTGCACAAGGAGAGAGGCTCCGTCCGGGAGATGCTGCCGGAGGAGGTCGCCAAGGATCTCGAAGGGATCCTCCTCGACGCGGTGGCGCACGGCACGACCCAGCTCAGGGGATACCTCGACTCACCGGCCTTCGAGGAATTCGTGCGCGGCCGTACGGACCGCCTCGTGGCGCACGTGGCCGACCAACCGGTGGGTGGCATCCTGACCCCCGCCCGGGGCGCCGCCGTCGAGGCGGCCGCCGAGGAATGGCTGGAGGGCTTGGTCGAGAGCACCGACTTCCACGCCACCGTCGACGGCTATCTGGCCCGGGGCGCCGAGAAGCTGCTGCGCCCGGACCGGACCTTCGAAGACATTCTTCCGCTCGGGCTGGTGGGAACCGTGGAGCGCGCGATCGCCAGCTATCTACCGCTCGCCGCGGAGCGGTTGGGCGGACTGCTGGAGGACCCCCAGGCCCGGGCGAAGTTCGAGTCCACCATCCATGAACTGCTGCACCGGTTCCTGCGCGACCTGAAGTTCCACCAACGCGTCGTCGCTCGACTCGTGGTGAACGAGGACACCGTGGACCGGGTGCTGGACACCATCGAGGCGGAGGGCGCGCAGCGACTGTCCGAGATCCTCCGGGATCCCGCGGTGCAATCGGCGATCGCTCGAGGCGTGAACGAGGCCATCGTCGACCTGCTGCGCCGGCCGGTGGCCGACGTTCTGGGGCGGGCGGACGAGGAGAGCGTCGTCGACGCCCGCGCAACCTTGGCCAGCTGGGTCGTGGACATGGCCCGCGACGAGGAGACTCGGGGCTTCCTGGTGGATAAGCTGCGCACGGGCATCGACCGTGCGGGAGCGAAGACGTGGGGCGAAGTGCTCGAACGCATTCCGCCCGAACGTGTGTCGTCGGCGCTCGTCGCGGCGGCGCGCACGGACGCCGCGGCACGGGTCACGACCTCGGCCGCCGAGCGGATCGCGCGGGATCTACTCGATCGACCCATCGGCGTGCCGTCGCGCTGGCTCCCCCCGGAGGCACCCAAGCGCATCGAGGCCGCCATCGGGGACCCGCTCTGGGCCTGGCTCCAGACCCAGGTGCCGTCGGTGGTCGAGCGCATCGACGTCGCTCGCAGGGTCGAGGAAAAGGTGCTCCACTTCCCGACCGCGAAGATGGAAGAGCTGGTCCGGAAGGTGACGAACCGCGAGCTCAAGATGATCGTGAAGCTCGGCTACGTCCTGGGCGCGCTCATCGGCGGCGCCCTGGTGGGAGTCGACGCGGCGCTCGACTGAGGAGGCCGTCGCCCGGGGGTCTCGGCAGCGAGCGCTACCGGTCGTCCGGCGATTCCAGCTTGAAGCCCCGGCGCTGGCCGCCGGTCCTGCGCCCGCTCCGCTCGGTGCGGACGTTCACCTTCCGCTGCAGCCACGCCAACGGTGTGAAGGCCCGCTTCGTCTTTCGGCGCCGGCGCCCACCCTCCGCCATGATCTTCTCGATGTCCTCGGGCGTCTGGTGGTACCGCCCGGGTAGCCCGAGCCAGATGCCGAACCCGAGCGCGAGGATGCCGCCCACGACGTAGAGGAAGAGCGTCACTTCTTCGTGGCGGTCTCGAAGGCGAGGAGGCCGAGCCCGATGGACAGGATGATCGCGACGGCGTTGGTGCCTACCGCCACCAAGGCGATCACGGTCCAGAAGATCAGGTGTGTGAAGACGTAGCCACCAGGGACCAGATCGAGCATCGTCGAGACTCTTCGTGAAAGGTTCGTGTCGAGCGAAATATGCCCGCGTAGCGCGAGCCTGTCACCCCCGTACTTCGCCGGAAGGGTGTCGCTACACCTCGAGCGTCCGAATCCGTCGCGCACCCGCCCGGAGGGGCAGCCAAATCGTCAGCGCGGTCAACAGGCCGGCCCCGGTGACCCCGAGCACGAGCACGAGCGGCAGCACCGATACGCTCGCGCCGTCGTCCGCGAGGCTCCCGCTCAGGTACAGATACACCGGCCACCCCTCGAGGATCACCACGCCCCCGAGGTAGATCACCGCCGCCATCATGAAGAGCAGGCCGCCGAACGACGTCGGGATTTCCGCCACGTTCTCCGTATCGTAGTTCGGATAGAGCGCGCCGATCCCCAGGGCCAGGGCGGTCAAGGCGAAGGTGATGCCGACCATGGACGCGGTCGTGAGGGTCAGGATGAGGGGTGAGGCTTGAAGCACCAGGTTCGTCACCACGATGAGCGGCAGCGCCACGACCAGCAGGGGGATCGTGCCGACCCAATACTTCGACCAGAAGAGCGAGCGCACATCGAGCGGCGATGAGCGAAGAAGCCACATCATCCGTCCTTCCACGGACATCGCCGGGAAGACGAAACGCGCCGCGATGGCCGCCACCACGAAGCCGGCCAGCCCCAGGTTCAGGAACGACACGACGTTGATGAGCAGGAAGGACACCCGCTCGCCGGTGTACAGCGGCAGGGCGCCGATGTTGTACACGTAGACGACGACGAGCACGGCGAGCAGGATGAGCTGAGACCACTGCGTCGTGTCGCGGAAAAAGGTGCGGATCTCCTTGACCACCACGCCGCGGGTGCTCGGCCGCAGCCACGCCAGCCAACGCTCGAGACGCTCGGAGCGCTCCCGTCCCTCCCTGCGCTCGGCCCCTTCCTGGGCCCTCGAGAATCCGTCGAGGTAGTGGCGTCGGTGCAGCCATGCCCCGATCACGAAGAAAGCGGCGGCGGTGGTCCAGAGGAACGCGAACGGGAACCATTCGAAGAAGCCGTTCAGATACGACATCAACGCGTTGGCCGCCCACTCGCTCGGGAGCCAGGGCGACGTCGGCGTGCGTAGCACCGCCACGAAGTCGACCAGATCGCGGAACTCCTCGGGCCTCATGAGCCGCTCGGGCCGCAGGAAGCGGAAGAGCGCCACGACCCCGGCCGCGGCGAGCAGTCCGATCAGTGCGAGTAGGTCCCGGGTGCGGCGGGCCGGGAAGATGTTCACCAGCACCAGGGTGGTCGCGCTCCCCACCACCGCGGGAATCAGCAGGAACGGGAGCAGCGTCGCGGCCGCCAACAGGTAGTAGCCCGGATCGGCGCCGTACACGACCCCGTAGGCACCGAGGAGCGGAATCGCCAGGAGCGCCACCATCCACGACGAGTCAACGATGGTCTCGCTGAGCCGCGCGGCGTAGACCGTGACGGGATCGACCGGAGCGGCCACGACCAACTCGAGGTCCTCCGAGAGGAAGAAGGTGGACAGCGCCGTGATGACGTTCGAGAGAACCAGGATCATCAGGAACGTTACGAAGGCGAGTCCGAGCAGCTTCGCGGACAGCACGTCGCCGATGCCCTGGGTGCCGCGGAAGTACAGGAGCATCCGGAAGATGACGGCGAAAATCAGCCCCCAGAAGAAGATCCCGACCGTGCCGAGCAGGAACGCCTTGAACAACCGGCCTTCGCCGCTCCGGGCGCGGTTGATCTTGGTCCGGATCTTCGGTCGGAGCAGCCAGGAGAGTCCTGCCGGACGCCGATCGGCGATCCCCCTCAAAGGGCCTCCCTGAGCGAGGCGATGACGTCCGCCATCACGTCGCCCCCGGTCACCTTCAAGAAGATCTCCTCGAGGTGCGCCCCGCCCGCGTGGGCTTGGGCGCGCAGGTCCTCCATGGTCCCCGACGCGATGATCTGTCCGCTCTGAATGATCGAGATGCGATCGCACAGCGCCTCGGCCACCTCGAGCGTATGCGTCGACAGGAACACGGTGCCGCCTTCGTCGACGAACGTCTGGAGGAGGTCCTTCAGGAGCTTCGCCGACCGTGGGTCCAGGCCGACCATGGGCTCGTCGACGACGATGAGCTCGGGTTGGTGAATGAGGGCCGACGCGATCAGGACTTTCTGCCGCATGCCGTGCGAGTAGCTCTCGATGAGCTCGTCGCGCCACTCGGTGAGGCTGAAGAGCTCGAGAAGGCGCTCCGCGCGGCGATCGGCCTCCGCTCCGTCCTTGCCCCAGAGGCCCGCGACGAACCGCAGGAACTCGCCACCCGACAGCTTCTCGTAGAGGTAGGGGCGATCGGGAATATAGCCGACCTTCGCCTTGGCAGCCTCGGGCTCGAGCGCCATGTCGAGGCCTCCGACCAGCACCTGTCCGGCGGTCGGGCGCAGCACGCCCGCCACCATGCGGATGGTGGTGGTCTTGCCCGCGCCGTTCGGACCGAGGAAGCCGAAGATCTCGCCTCGCTCCGCCCGTAGATCGAGTCCCTTCACGGCCTCGAACGATCCGTAGCGCTTCACGACCCCACGCAGTTCGAGCATCGGGGTCCCCTCCGGTACGACCGTCATTCGGCGATCACCCGGTCGAGAACCTCGATGTCCAGATTTCCGATGAGCCGGACGATCTCCACCTGCTGCGCGAGCCCGCCCGTGACGAAGCGGATGTGCGACGCGTCGGCCGGGTACTGTCCGAAGGTCGGGTCGACCGCCACCCACTCCCCGAGCCAGACCTCGGGCCAGGCGTGGTAGAAGAACGCCCCGTTCACGAACACCAGGCCTACCGCGGTCCTGGCCGGCAGACCCAGCGCACGCGCCATCGCGACGTAGAGCACCGTGTGTTCGTTGCAGTCCCCCTGCAGGGTCTCGAGCACCTGGACCGCGTTCGGCATGGAGAACGTGATGCGCTTCTCGAGCATGCCGTAGACCGACTGGGTGAGCCGGCGCGCGACCTGCTGCGGTTCCTGCGTCCAGGACGCACGGCTGGCGGTGATCGACCTGGCGCGGTCGATGATGCGCGGGTCGTCGCTCTGGATGAGCGGCTCGGGCTCGAGCGCCTCACGGAGGTCCATCCGCTTGTAGGGTAGCATGTAACCCGGCTCGAGCGCGGCGGGATCCTCACGGCGCACGATGAGCGTGTCTCCGCGCAGCGTCTGCCGTCCGCCGTCGAGCTCGAACCCGCTGAGGTCGACGCCGCTGAGCCGGAAGCGGAGTTCCTCGTACTCCTGGGCGTCCGATAGATCGACGTTGCTCTGAACGGCCGTCGAGAGGATGACGTCGTCGTCTACCGGTGAGCCTACGACCAGACGCGAGTCCTCCTGCGCCTGCCGGGCCAGCTCGTACTCGGTCTTCTCCATCGAGAAGCCGAGCGGGCTGGACGCCCGCAGAATGCGTCCATCCTCGTCGACCCAACTCTCGACCTGGATGCCCCCGAACACCTCCGCGATCCGCCAGGCGGGGACGGTGTCCGCGCCCACGGGGATCCACCGGCCCGTGTCGTCGTCGACCGCGACCGAGTCGGTCACGACGAGCGTGTCGTGCTCCATGACCCGTACCTCGACGGTTCGCGAAGACAACGAGGTAGGATCGAAGACGGGCATGCGGACCGTATTCCCCACCTCGAGCTCCCCGCCCATGGCCACCCGGATCGGCACGACGTTGGCGAAGACGGGAGGCTGCGCGAGCCGGTAGCTCAACTCCTGGCGGCTGCCCGCCGATTCCACCGTCACCGAGAGCGTCGTGTCCGCGCCGAGCGTGCCCTCCGCTCGGAAGCGACCGACTTCGCTGTCGAGGGTGAACGCGAAGCTGCGCATGACCAGCGAGCGGTCGAGCTCGACGCTTGTGCGGGACACCGCTGTTCCGGTCTGACCGAGCGCCGGAAGCTCGAGCATCATCACGTCCTCGAGCTGGAAGCCGTCGGGCAGGGTGTCGAGACGCGAGGTCGCCTGCCCCACCGTACGGCTTCCCATGGTGAGCGTGTAGAAGCTGACGCCAGGGGCCAACCCCAGAGCGGCTTCGGCCAGCTGCGCCAGCTCCGGCTGGAAGTACTCTCGGCGCACCTGCCATCCGACCATCACGAGCCAGACGAGCAAAACGAGCGGCCCAACGATACGTCTCACGTTTCGGTCTCCGTTTCCGTTGACGCGGTCGAGCCCGCGGAGCACCACATGGGTCGGCCGGGGAGCAACGCGCTCTTCAAGACGCGTGCTTGTGTCGCTGGGGGGAGGGCGACGGTGAACGCTGCTCTACAAGTCTCGGACCGCTCGGTTCCGCGCGGAAGGGCCGTGTCCCGGGGTCACCCCCGCATCTCGGCCCCGGAGGATCCGCTCAGCCTTCTAGTGTAGTGTGGCCGAAGTCTCTTGAGTAACGAGAGTGCCGATGCGCTCCGCCGGCAAGGCGCGACGACGAGGCATAGCACCGCTACGTCAAGGAGGAGCAACGCAGCCGGAGGAGATGCAGCGGCGCTCGAGCCGAGCGGCCAACCCGTCACTGGACCCACCGGCCTTCCGCGAGACGATCGACCGAAGGGAGGTCCATGCCAAGAGACTTCGGCCACACTACACTAGCAAGCGCTCGAGAAGCTCGCGTTCATAGTCGGAGGTCACGACCAGAACGATCTCGAGCGGCGGCCCACCGGCCCGCACGTGCTCGGAGAGCACGTCGACGAAGCCGCGCGCCTCCTCCTCGGGATCCATGCTTCCGGCGCCCAGCCCCATGGGGGGCATGGCGAGGGAGTCGAGCTCCCAGTCGGCGGCCCGGGCGAGCCCGTTCCGGAGGGCGCGCTCCACGGACTGTCGGCTCTGCGGCTCGTCGGCGGCCATCACCACGGCGTGGATGACGAACGATGCCGTGAGATCGCCCCCTGGAGTCAGGACGGCGCCCCCCACCGGAACGTGTCCGGTCGAAGCGAGGCGATCCTCGACGGCCGCTCCGGCGCGAAGGCCGACGTCCCGCGAGGCGGGTGTCACGGGGGCCAGATCCGACCGGATGGGACGGAGCACCGCGTCCACGGACTGATCCGCGAGCGTGCCCACGACCACTCGGATCAAGGAGACTGCAGGGACCGGGCGCGCCGGTACATCGCCGCGGCGTCCACCGGCTCGTGTC
>JBBDSM010000122.1:0-24562 GCA_040904945.1 Gemmatimonadota bacterium | reverse complement strand
GTGACCGTCTTCGAGTTCTGCTTCTGCACCCCGCGCATCATCATGCAGAGGTGGTGAGCCTCCACGACGACGGCCACGCCCATTGGCTGCACAGTATCCCAGAGCGCCTGGGCGATCTGCTCCGTGAGACGCTCCTGAACCTGGAAGCGCCGGGCGAACACCTCCACCAGGCGGGCGAACTTCGAGAGGCCCACGATTTGACCGTTCGGGATGTAGGCGATGTGGGCCTTGCCGAAGAACGGAAGCATGTGATGCTCGCACATCGAGTACAGCTCGATGTCCTTGACGAGCACCATGCTCTGATGAGACTCCTCGAAAAGCGCGTCTCCGAGCACCTCCTCGGGGGTCTCGCCGTACCCCTTGGTCAAGAAGGTCATGGCCCGTTCGACGCGCTCGGGCGTCTTCGCCATCCCCTCTCGGGTGGGGTCCTCACCCAGGCGCCGGATCATCTCCGCCACCAGATCCTGGAAGGCGACACCGTCGAGTTTAGCGGTTCCGTCTCTGCTCATGCTTCCTCGCTTTCGCCTCGGTACTCGACCGAGTTGTTGCGGGTCTCACGGATGACGATGCTCGAAAGCGCCACGCCCTCGGGGAGTTCCGGGGCGATGCGGCGCCAAACCGCGACCGCCAGGTTCTCGGTCGACGGGATGATGCCGTCGAGCCAGCCGACCTCGGTGTTCAGGTTCCGGTGATCGACGTCGACGACGACCCGGTCCTGGATCACGTCCTTGAGCCGCTTCAAGTCCATGACGAAGCCGGTCTCGGGATCGACGGGCCCTGCGACCGACACGATCAGCTCGTAGTTGTGACCGTGCCAGTTCGGGTTCGCGCAGTCCCCGAACACCTCGGAGTTCTTCTCCTCGGACCAGTCCTCACGATGGAGGCGGTGTGCCGACGAGAAGTGCGCGCGCCGCGTGATGGTGACGATGGGCATGGGGATCCCTGCCTTGGCATGTCCATGAAAGCGTGAAGGCCGGGCCCTCGAGCCCACCTTTCGGTGGGTGGGGGAACCGGCCTCCACGGCGCATCGGAGGGTTTTATTGAAGCCCGGGATGAATTGATGGTGACCTCCCCGAACACTTCCGCTTTCCCTCGAAGGGCCTAGCGTCGGGCTCGAGAGTCAGTCCCGGCTTCTCTTGTGTTGGCTCAATAAATGGTTCTCCGACACGCACCATGAATATACCGGGGGCCCCGCTCCGGCGACAGGCCCCCACCCCCTCACTCCCGGAAGTCCCTGAGCCGTCGGAGGTTCCTCAGGTCACCCGCAACCGGGTCGTCCCCCTTCGGTGTTTCGAGCACCTTCGGCACGTGCCGCAGCCGCTCGTCGGTCATGATCCTGCGGAACGGCGCGTCGCCGAGCGTCCCCATGCCGATCTCCTCGTGACGGTCCTTGCGGGAGTCGAACGGGTGCTTCGAGTCGTTCATGTGGATCAGCCCCAGACGGCCCAAACCGAGCACGCGGTCGAACGCGTCCCACACGCCGTCGTAGTCGTTCACCAGGTCGTAACCGGCGCTGTACGCGTGGCACGTATCGAAGCAGATGCCGAGCCGATGTTGGAACTCGTCGGGGATGTGATCGAGGATGACGCGCAAATTTTCGAACGACGCACCGACCGTGGTCCCACTCCCGGCCGTGAGCTCGAGGAGCACCCGCGTCGGACCGTCCACGGCTTTCAGGCACCGCTTGATCCCATCCGCATTCCGCTCGAGGCCTGCCTCCACGTCTTTGTCGGTCGCATTCCCAGGATGCGTGACGAGGAAATCCAGCTCCAGCAGGGCGCACCGCTGGAGTTCCGCCTCGAACGATTTACGGGACATCCCCCGCAGCCTTCCGTCGGGTGAGGAGAGGTTGATCAGATAGGAGTCGTGGGCACCCGCGACTTCGATCTCGTGCTCCTGCCGAGCCTCGCGAAAGGCGTCGGCCTCCTCCTCGGAGATGGTAGGCTCGGCCCAGCGGCTGGGCTGCTTCGTGAAAAGCTGGAGGACCACGGACTCGATCGCCCGGGCCCGGGCGGGGGCATTACTGACGCCCCCCTGGGCGGACACATGGGCTCCGAGCTCATCGCGTAGCTGTTCCGTCATCGATCCATCCTCATCGGAAAAAAGTGCGGGTTCGGAAAGAAGGTACTACGGACGGCGCCAACCACGGCAGGTCGCCGAGCGACCCCGACACCAGGCAGGTGACTGTCGCACATACGCTTACCCGATTCGCCCGAAAAGCGCTGCGAACCCTCTGCCTCGGGGCACGCCCCTTGAACCAAAGAAGGTCACCCCCCAACGACCCTGAATCGCGCGGAGCCCCCACCCATGCGCATCGCCACAGACGGATACATCGACCTGACCGACGCCCGCGTTCGAACGCCCGGCGCCCACGACGAGAACGTAGAGCCCCTGCCCGAAGGCGAGGCGCTCTCGTTCCTGCTTTCGCACGACTTCCCGGGACACCGGCGCGTCGTACGCCCGCTCTCCCTCGAGGAGCGGAAGCGGATCACACTAGCGCGTTGGGCCGACTCGGTCTCGGAGCGCATGGCCATCGTCGACCGCGTGTGGCGCGCCATCACCGTGCCGGTTCCCGCGCCGTCCGACCCCACCACGCCCGAGCTGATCCAGATCCTACGCTTCCGCGACCGGGACTACCCCCTGTACCTTGACGATGCCCGGACGCGCGTCATCGTCGACGCCAAGCTGCAAGGCAAGGGGCTCAAGCGGTCCATGATCATGGACTTCGATCTCAAGATCGCCTGAAACGATAGACTCGCCGGTCCGGAGCGCTTCGAGCGGCCGGTCGGCAGCTGGCGCCCACGCTTGTTCGATGTGGGTCTACGCCCTGGGGGGGGCGTGCCAGGAGCGGCGGCAGGTGCGCGCACCTGCCGTCGCTCGAATCGTTTCGGGACCCGGCGTTCCGGCTCCCGAACGCCCGGCCTACTCCGGCAATCCCGGTTCGGTCATCCCCCGGACATCCAGCGCCGCATCGACCTGGTCCTCCGGCAGAAGACCCTTCTCGAGTACGATCTGGCGCACGCTGACCCCGCGCGCCGCGGACTCCTTGGCCACCACCGCGGCCGCGTCGTAGCCGATGTAGGGGTTCAGCGCGGTCGCGATCGACGGGTTCAGCTCGAGCAGCTCCCGCGCCCGCTCCTCGTTCGCTTCGATCCCGGCGACGCAGCGGTCCGCAAACAGGCGAGCCACGTTTGCCAGCAGCGTGATCGACTCGAGCAGCGCGTGGGCCAGGACGGGCATCATGACGTTCAGCTCGAAGTTGCCGCGGCTTCCGGCGACGGTGATGGTCGCGTGGTTCCCCATGACGCGCGCGGCGACCATCATCATGGCCTCTGATAGGACCGGGTTCACCTTGCCCGGCATGATCGACGAACCTGGCTGGATGGCGGGGAGTCGGATCTCCGAGAGGCCCGACGTGGGACCCGAGCCGAGCCACCGGACATCGTCGGCGATCTTCATGAAGCTGGTGGCGACCGTGTTCAGAGCGCCGGCGACCTGCACGGCGGCGTCCTTGGCGCCCTGGGCCTCGAAGTGGTCCTCCGCCTCGCGGAACGGCGCCCCGGACGCACGGGCGATCCTGGCGATGGTCTTCTCCGCGAAGTGCTCGTGCGTGTTGATCCCCGTTCCCGTGGCCGTCCCACCGAGCGCCAGCTCCTCGAGCTCGACGGCAGCGGTCCGCACGCGCTCCATGCCCTTGGCGACCTGGGTGGCGTATCCGCGGAACTCCTGGCCGAGCCGCACCGGTGTGGCGTCCATGAGATGGGTCCGGCCCGACTTCAGGACGTCGTCGAACGCCTCCGCCTTCTCGGCGAGCGCCGCCCGCAGATGCTCGAGGGCGGGAAGAAGCTCCTCGTCGATGGCGACGCGCGCCGCGACGTGGATGGCGGTCGGGATCACATCGTTGGAGGACTGCCCGAAGTTCACGTGATCGTTCGGATGGACCTTCGTCTCTCCACCCGCGATCTGGGTCGCGCGCCGTGCGACCACCTCGTTGGTGTTCATGTTGGTCGAGGTACCCGACCCCGTCTGGTAGATATCGAGGACGAACTGGTCGTCCCACTTGCCGTCCGCCACCTCACGGGTGGCCTCCACGATGGCCCGCGTGATGTCGGCGTCGACCGTGCCCAGCTCCGCGTTCGTCTCGGCGGCGGCCCCCTTGATCCATCCGAGTGCCTGGATGAAGCGTCGTCCGAAGCGCTGCCCGCTAATCGGGAAGTTGTCGACCGCCCGTTGAGTCTGGGGGCCGTAGAGCGCATCGGCGGGCACCTTCATCTCGCCCAGGGAGTCCTTCTCGGTCCGGAACTGGTCAGCCATGGGAAACGTGTCTCTTCGGGTGTGGATGGATAGTGGCGCTACAATCTACTTTTTTTTCGGCTGGCTCGGACGCATCTCGATCCGGCTCACGTGCGCTTCCTTCGGATACGCGAGCAGCTGCATGACCGCCAGGGCGCAATCGTCCGGTTCGAGCCGCCACGTGCGACCCGAGCTGGGTTCCGTCTGGTTGAAATGCGTGTCCACGCTGCCGGGCATCACGACGCTCACACGGATGTCGTCGTAGCGGACGTCGAGCATCATCGCTTCGGTCATACCGAGCACGCCGAACTTGCTGGCGTTGTAGCCCGTGCCGCCCGCGAACGTGTTCCGGCCCGCCAGCGACCCGATGTTGATGATGAAGCCGTCCCCGCTCTCGCTCAGCGGCTTCAGAGCCGCCTTCGAGCAGTAGAAGACGCCGCCGAGGTTCACGTCGATCTGCCGGCGCCACTCTCCTACGGACAGCTCGGAGATCGGCTTGAAGACCCCGACGCCCGCGTTGTTCACGAGGACGTCCAGCCGGCCCAGCCGGCGCACGGTCTCGTCGACGAGCGCCTGGCAGGCGTCCGGATCGGCGACGTCGCAGGGGATCCCCGTGGCCAGCTCACCGAGCTCGTTCGCCGTGGCCTCGACGTCGGACGCGGTGCGGGCGCTCACCACGACGCGGCATCCGGCTTCGACGAGGCGCTCGGCGATCGCTCGGCCGATTCCTTTGGTACTTCCGGTCACGATCGCGACTTTTCCGCTCGGGTCGGGCATGTTTGCGTCTCCTCTGACTTTCTATCTTCGGTAGAGGCCGGGCGCCCGCCTGGACGCCGACTCGATATGGAGTGTCGCCATGAAAGGACCCTCGTCGCAACGCGTCGCCCTCGTCACGGGGGGTGCGGTCCGCGTGGGCGCGGCCATCAGCCTCGGCCTCGCGAAGGCCGGATACGACCTGGTGGTCACCTACCGCTCGTCGGAAGGCCCAGCCCGAGAGCTCGAAAAGCGCGTAGGCTCCCTCGGACGCCGGTGCGCGCTCGTCTGGGCCGATCTCGCCGAGCCCCGGGGCTGTGCCTCGGTGGTCCGCGCCGCTGACGATGCCTACGGGCGCCTGGACCTGGTGGTGAACTCGGCGGCGAGCTTCTCGTCACGCCCGCTCGAGGCCGTGGACGCCGCCGCGTGGGACGCCGTGATGGCGGTCAACGTCCGCGCGCCACACCTGATCGTGAGGGCCGCCGCCGATCTCCTGCGCGCGGCGAAGGGCGCGGTCGTCAACATCGCCGACCTCTCGGCGCTCAACCCGTGGGTGAGGTACCCCGACCACTCGGTGTCGAAGGCCGCCCTCGTCCACCTCACCAAGGTGCAGGCGAGAGCACTCGCGCCCGACGTACGGGTCAACGCGGTGGCGCCGGGCGCCGTTCTCAGGCCGGAAGACCAGACCGAAGAGGAGTGGGACCGCCTGGGCGAAGCCGCGCCGCTACGGCGCACCGGGTCGCCCGAGGACGTCGTGGGAGCGATCCTCTACCTGGCCGATGCGGGCTTCGTGACCGGCCAGATCCTCGCCGTGGACGGCGGGCGATCGCTGGGGTCCACGACGGCGCCGCGAGGGTAGCTGAGCCCACGCCGCTGCCGCGCGTAACCGGCGGCACTCGGACGTAGCCCGGCGGCTCAGCCGACCGGGGTCTTACCCTCGGTCACGTCGGCGTGGGCCTCGGTTCCCCCGCTCGTCCCCAGCCCTCCATGTGCGAGCCACCGCTCCGCTTCGAGGGCGGCCATGCACCCGGTCCCGGCGGCCGTGACCGCCTGCCGGTAGAAGTCGTCCATCACGTCTCCGGCGGCGAACACGCCCGGCACCGACGTCTGGGTCCGCCACGCTACGGGCGTCTCCACATACCCGTTCTCTTTCAGCGCGATGGCCCCGTTCAGGAAGGCGGTGTTGGGGTCGTGCCCGATAGCCACGAACATGCCGCCCACCTCCAGCGTGCTCTCCACGCCGGACTCGGTGTCCTTCAGGCGCAGCGCCGTGATCGACTCGTCGCCCTCGACCTCGGTGACCACCTTGTTCCACTCCACGCGGATCTTGTCGTGCTCGAGCGCCCGCTCGGCCATGATCTTCGACGCGCGGAACTCGTCGCGTCGGTGCACGATGACCACTTGCTTGGCGAACTTCGCCAGGTACAGCGCGTCTTCCATGGCGGAGTCGCCGCCGCCGACCACCGCGAGCACCTTGTCCCGGAAGTGGGGCAGCGCGCCGTCGCACACCGCGCAGGCGCTCACGCCGCCGCCGGACTGGGCGAGCCGCTCTTCGTTCGGAAGCCCCAGCCATCTGGCGTTGGCCCCGGTCGCCACGATCAACGTGTCGGCCAGCACCTCGGCCCCGCCACTCGAGCTCACCCGGAACGGGTGGCTCGACACGTCGACGGAGACGACGTCCTCCCATACGGAGCGCGTGCCGAACCGAAGCGCCTGAGCGCGCATCTCGGCCATGAGCTCCTGGCCGGTCACGCCGTCCTTGAAGCCGGGGTAGTTCTCGACCTCGGTGGTGAACATGAGCTGCCCGCCGGGAATCATGGTCCGGCTTCCCGCGCCTTCGAACACGAACGGCTCCATCTGGGCGCGCGCCGCGTAGATGGCGGCGGTCCAGGCCGCCGGCCCGGATCCGATGATGACGACCTTCTCGCGCTCGCGGGGTCCCTTTTCGCCCATCTGACTACTCCTTGAAGACCTTCATGTTGGTCGAATGCCCCGGATTCACGCGCGCCGAGGGATCGACGAAGTGCACCGCGTTGTTCACGGCGACGGCTGCTTCTGCAAAACCCGTGGCGATGAGATCGAGTTTCCCTTCGTAATCGACGATATCGCCCGCGCCATAGACGCCGGGGATGTTCGTGCCCATCTGTCGGTCGACCAGAATCCGGTTCTTGTCCACCTCGAGCCCCCAGTTCTTGATGGGACCGAGGTCCGGCTTGAAGCCGAGACAGGAGACCACGACGTCGCACCGGACGATCTCGTCCTCGTCGGTACGGTTGTCGAAGATGGTCACGCGCTCGATGCAACCCTCGCCGTGGATCTCACGAACCTCGTGGAACGTCCTGAGATCGATCTCGCCGGCGGCCGCGGCGGCCTCCATCTGCTCCACGGTTGCGCCGTGGGCCCGCCAGCCGTCGCGCCGGTGCACGAGCGTAATGGTCTCGGCGGAGTCCTTGAGCATCAGCACGAAGTCGAGTGCCGAGTCACCGCCCCCGACGATCATGACGCGCTTGCCGCGGAATGCCTCCGGATCGCGTACCGCGAACTCCACGCCCTTGTACATGAAGTCGTCGTACCCAGGGCAGGCCAACTTCATGGGCTCGAAGGCGCCCTTGCCCCCCGCGATGACGATCGAGCGACTGCGCAGGACCGCACCGGAGCATGTCAGCACGAAGTGATCGTCCTCCCAAGCCAGGGTCTTCACCTGCTGGTCGAGCACGATCTCCGGCTCGAACTGCATCGCCTGCTTGATGAGGTTCCGTGAGAGATCCTTGGCCAGGATCTTGGGATACCCGCCCACGTCGAAGATGTACTTCTCGGGGTAGAGGGCCATGAGCTGGCCCCCGAGCTCGGGAAGGGAATCCACGATGCGGCAGGTCGAGCCGCGCATGCCGGCGTAGAACGCGGCGAACAGCCCCGTGGGGCCGCCGCCGATGATGGTGATGTCTCGAATTTCGTCTGCCATGAGCCGGGGCGTGCGCGAAGTGCGAGTCCGTAGAGGGATGAGCGCTACAAGTGTAACCCACCCCCGTGGGCGATCAAACGGCGGTGGACTCCCCTTCCGATCCCTCGCCCAGGTAGAAATCAGAGCGCCGGTAGCGCGCCAGCCCACGCGTGATCAGGAGCTTGCCGACCGCGGCGGCGGGCACCCCGAGGAGCAGGCCCGCGAAGCCGAAGAAGAATCCTCCCGCCGTCAGCGCGAGCACGACCCAGACGGGGTGTAGACCGACCGAGTCGCCCACGATCTTCGGCGAGATCACGCTCGCCTCGAGCCCCTGCGTGACCCCGTACACGCCGATCACCTTCAGGAGCGAGACACCGACCGAGCCGCTCAGGAGCGCGATCACGATTGCCGGCACCAGGCTCAGCACGAGTCCGAGGTAGGGCACGATGGAGAAGACCGCCACGATCAGCCCGAGCGTCGCCGCGTACGGGAATCCGACGATCCAGAGCCCCAGCCCGGTCACCAGGCCGATGATGCCCGCCACCGTGAGCTGTCCGCGTAGGTAACCCGCGACAATCCGATCTGCCTCTCCGGCGAGCTCGACGACGCGCTCACGACGATCGTGGGGGACGAGCTCGGCCAGGGAAGTCGTGATGCCGTCCCAATCCCGCAGCAGGTAGAACACCAGGACGGGCGTGAGCGCCACGTACCCGAGAATCGTGAGCACCGATCCGATGCCGCGGCCGAGCCCGAGCACCCCTCCCCAGAGCCATTGTCCGAGGGCCGACTGACGCTCCTGCAGGAAGGCGACCACCGCTTCGCCGTCGACGGCGCGCAGGCGTTCGAGCAACGCTTCTTCATCGACGAGCGGAACGTCCATCGCGCCGAGGCCGGCGGGCGGATTCTCGAGCCAGTCCGCGATCCGTTCCAACAAGTCGGGGATGTCGGAGAGGATCGCGCCCACCTGGCGTGCTGCCGCAGGGATCGCGAAGAATACCAGGAGCCCCAAGGCACCGAGGGCCGGCACGGTGAGCAAGAGGATCGCCACCGTGCGCGAGAGTCCCCGTCCCTGCATCCAATCCACGACGGGATCGAGGACGTACGCCATCACGACCGCCAGGATGAACGGGGCGAGCAGCGTGCCGGTCGTCGACAGGAGCCACACGCCCGCGAGCAGTCCGGCGATTCCGACGAGCAGTCCGTGCCCTTCGCGGCCCCGATACGGCATCAGGAGTGCCCAGAACACCAGGAAGAGGAAGACCGGATTCAGGATCGTGCGGGTCGCGTACAGGAACATCGCGAGCACGAGCACGACCGCGGCAGCCTCGACCCACCGCCACGACGGGTTCGAGGACCGTTCGGCGCTCACAGCCCCTTGCCCGCTGACGGACCCTCGCTCACTCACCGACCCCCGCTCAGAAGATGGACAGACGGACGTACCGTCCCGGGTTCTCCCGGAAGTCGACGAGCAGGAGGTCGAGCTGCGCGAGCACGTCCTCGGCCCGCAAGATGAAGGTCGAGTCGCCGAGGAGCCGCCCGAGCGAGCCTTCGCCCTGTTCGATGCGCGCGGTCAATCGGTCGATGCGCGCGAACGCCGAGTCGGCCCGCTCCAGCGTGCCGTCCAACCCACCCGTGGAGTCGGACAGCGACGCCATGATGCCCCGCAGGTTCCGGGACGCCTCCGCGACGTTGACCAGGACGGAGTCGATCTCGGGATCGGCGAGGACGCTGTCGACCCTCTCGAACGACTTCCGCGCGGACACCGCGGCCGTCTGGATCTCGCCCAGCGCGCTGTCCGCATTCGCCGTGAGCGCCTGGGCAACCACAGCCTGCTGCTGGACCAGCGTCCGCACCTCCTCCGTGATCGCCTCGATATTCCCGATGGCGCGGGCCAGGTTGTCCGCGGTCTCCTGATTGAACGCGATCTCCAGGCGCTCCGTGAGATCCGCGAGGTTGCCGGAGATCTCCTCCGCCGAAGCGGTGAGCCGGGACAGCTCGGGGAGCGCATAGCCACCGAGGACCGCAACCGGCGGCTCGGCGGCCACGCCCGACGGAGCGGGGACGGGTGGCGCGGAGGCCGAATTCCCGACCTCGAAGAACGGGAACCGCGGGTACGAAGCCCGGCTGACGATCTCCGCCTGCCATGCTCCGAAGAGCGATTCCGGGCCGAGCACCACGGCCGCGTCGTCCGGGAGCTGGACTGCCTCCGCCAGCAGAAGCCTGACCCGAACCGCCCCGCCGTCCGGCTCGACCTGGATGCTGGACACCTGTCCGATGGGCACGCCGCGATACGTCACGGCGTTCCCCTCGGCGAGCTGGCCCACGCTCTCGAGTCGGACATCCAGCGGCACCATGGCGCGGCCCAAGTTCGACCCCTGGAGCCACAGCGTGCCCGCGAAGCCGACCACGATCGCGGCGAGAATCACGACGCCCACCATGAGCTCCTTGCCCCGGTTCATGGCATGGACTCCATCAGCTCAGGCCTCCCTTCGATGAATCCCTTCACGACGGGGTCGTCCGCGTTCCGGACCTCGTCCGGCGTTCCCTCGAAGCGGATACGACCTTCGTAGAGCATCGCGATGCGGTCCGAAACACGAAAGGCACTCGTCATGTTGTGGGTGATCACCAGCCCGGTCACGGAGAGCTCGTCGGCCATCCGCATGATGAGCTCGTCGATCACGGCCGTGGTGAGCGGATCGAGCCCGGTCGTCGGCTCGTCGTAGAGGATGTACTTCGGCTGCGTGGCGATGGCGCGGGCAAAGCCCGCCCGCTTGCGTTGCCCCCCGGAGAGCTGGGCAGGAAGACGGTCGCCGTATCCCTCCAGGTCCACCATTTGCAGGCACTTCCGCGACCGATCGCGAATCTCGGCGTCGGAGTGCTCCCCCATCCGCTTCAGCCCCATCCCTACGTTCTCCTCGAGAGTCATCGAGTCGAAGAGCGCGGCGAACTGGAAAACGTATCCGACGTTCCGGCGCAGCACGTACAGCGATTCCTGGTCGAGACGACTGACGTTCTCGCCGTCCACCCACACCTCACCCTGATCCGGACGGAGGAGTCCGATGATGTGCTTCAGTGCAACGGACTTTCCCGAGCCAGACCCGCCGATCACGGACGTGGTCTGCCCTTCCTGGATCGAAAGGGAAAAGCCCTTCAGAACCTCGTTCTCACCGAACGCCTTGTGGATGTCGACGAGCTCGATGCTCATAGCAGCACCGCCCCCCAGAACGCGTCGAGAACCAGGATGATCATGCTCGAGGCCACCACCGCGCGCGTGGTCGCGCGCCCAACGCCTTCCGCTCCGCCACGGGTGTGAAAGCCGAACGCGCATCCGACGGCCGTCACGGTCAGCCCGAAGGAGGCGGACTTGATGATCGAGAACTGGATGTCGAACGGTCGGAAGAACAGTTGGAGTCCTTTCACGAACTCCTGCGAGGACATATCGAGAAGAACCATCGCCGTCACCCACCCGGAGACGATGCCGATGCCGTTCGCAAGGACGACGACCACGGGGAACATGAGGATCCCCGCGAGAACCTTGGGCACCACGAGGTACGCCACCGGATCGTAGGCGAGGGCCTCGAGAGCGTCGATCTGCTCGGTCACCCGCATGGTACCGATCTCCGCCGCGATGTTGGCGCCGACCCGTCCGGATAGCGCCAGGCCGGTGAGCACCGGACCGAGCTCGAGCACCATGGTCTTGCCGACCAGCGTGCCCACGAAATAGAGTGGGACCGCGCCGGTGAACGTATAGGACGCCTGGAGGGCCAGAACGATGCCCGTGAAGGTCGCGATGAAGAGCGCGAGGGGGACGGATTCGACGCCCACGCGCGCCATCTGCCCGAGCAGATGGGGCGCCCAGAGGCTGCCCTTCCGGAGGGCATGTGCGGCATCGAGCCCGAGATACCCCGCGCGGCCGAGGGCTCCCACGGCCGTCAGCACACCACGGCCCACGGCCCGTACCGGACTCAAGATCAGGTCCATATTCGATTATACCATCGACGGGGAAAGGGCCAAGGGGCGATGGGCCCGCGACTCGTGGAGCGCAGACCTTCGAGGTCCCGGCCAAGCGGAGTCAATCGGAGGCGCGGACGCTCTCCAGCGTGAACTCGACCTCTTCGACGCGCCCCCCTTCACCCGGGAGCTCGTAGGCGACCCGAATGCGGCGCACCGCCGCCCGCGGGTCGGTCACAGCGATCTCGAAGTCGAGCCCCTGGTCGTCGGACGCGATCCCCGTTCGGACGCGCTCGCCGGGCTCGGCCTCCGGCGGATCGGGATTCCGGAAGAGCGTCTTGGTGGACTGGCGACCGGTCTCCAGCTGGCGGGTGACCTTCACCAGCCGGAGCCAATCCGGCTGGTAGCTCACCCCATACTCGAAGCCGCGTTGATCGGCTCCGGAACCGTCACGATTGTGTCGCGCCACCCGACCCTCCAGGAGCCCATAGGCGTTTTCGAGGAAATTTCGTAAACGAATGTTTCTCCAGGTGCGGCCGAGAAGTCAAGAATCTCGTGTCCCTGGATCGGGCGAAATCCCTGCGATAGAAACGCAATCAGAAGGTCGTCCCCCACCGTCTTTTCCCCACTTACACCCTCAGCGGGACCGGCACGAAGGTCAGGAAAAAGATCACGATCAGCACCGCGCCGAGCACCAGGCGTGTGCGGCCGATGTCCGGTGCACTCTGGATCACGGGCGGGTGCCTCACCCGACCCCGGTGAAGGACGGCGATCAGAGCCGCCCACCCCCACCATCCCCACCACAGGAATCCGAGCGGGATGAGCGACAGCAGGAACAAACGGGCCGCCCGGTCGCTGCGGCCCGGGTGCATGGCGTACAGGACATGCCCGCCGTCGAGCTGCCCGAGCGGGAGCAGGTTGAGCGCCGTCACGAAGAGGCCGAGCCAGCCGACGAGGGCCAGCGGATGGAGCAGCAGAGGCCCTGCTCCGAAGCCGGAGGGCGCGAACCAGGCGGCGAACACGTGGGTCGCCAGCCCGCTCCCGAGCCAGACCGGCTGGCCGGCGAACCGGATCAGGAACGGCGTCCCCGCGGGTACGTCGCCCGGAACGGGGCTGGAGAGCGCCATGCCGACGGCGAGCAGCGGCAGCGATACGAGGAAGCTCACGAACGGGCCCGACGCGCCGACGTCGAAGAGCGTCGAACGCCGAACGGTCGGGCTTTTCAGGCGGATGAACGCCCCCACCGTACCGATGATCGAGAAGTACGGCGGAAAGGGGATGAGGTACGGAAGCGTCGCACGCACGCGGTGGACGCGCGCCGCCACGTAATGCCCCATCTCGTGGGCCAGGAGGACGCCCAGGAAGGGAAGCGCGAAGGGCACCCCCGTGAACAGCACACTCCAGCGGATCCCCGACGGGTACGGGATCACCGTGCGTCCGAGCTCGAAGACACGGGTCTGGAACGGATCGCGTCCCCCCATGAGGGCGCCGGCCGCGAGCGTGGTGATGAGGGTGGCGACCAGCAGGGCCACGTGAACCCAGGGAACCGTAGGGGCTTGCTCACGCATCTCGTACACGAGCACCACCTGCGTCGCCCCGTCCTCGTGGTCCAGGTAGGCCGGTGCAGGCCACCGCTCGAGCGCATCCAAGACCTCGGGAGATGCCGCATCGAGATCCCGCCGGAGCGTGCCCTCCAACACGGTATCGTGCGGGAGTGTCGTCAGCCGGTAGGACTCGAGAAGAGGGAGCCAGAGGCTCGGATCAGGCTTGACCGCCATTCTGGGCCCCATTACTATCGCGTTATCCCTTGCATTTTCAGGTCATTTCGTCCTGCGAGCCTCCCTCCCGACGCCGCTCGCGGACCTTCCGGCCATCCTCCACGCGCATCCGCCCTCCGGCACGCCGCCACTCCCGGCCGCGCCTTCAGGGTCCCACCACCGGAGCCCTCCTGTGGACATCGCAGAGCTCAAGAGCAAGAGCCTCGTCGCGTTACACGAGCTCGCGGAAGAGCTGAACATCAGCGAGCACAAAGGGCTCCGCAAGCCGGATCTCCTGCACCGCATCGAAGAAGAGTTGCTGGCATCGACGGACACCGTGCTCCGGGGAGAAGGCGTCCTCGAAGTCCTGCCCGAGGGGTACGGCTTCCTGCGTTCCTCGGACTGGAGCTACCTGGCCGGACCCGACGATATCTATGTCAGCCCGTCCCAGATCAAGCGTTTCGGTCTGCGGACCGGAGACGCCGTCATCGGCCAGGTCCGCCCTCCCAAGGACGGCGAGCGATATCTCGCCCTGCTACGCGTGGAGCAGATCAACGCCCTCCCGCCGGAATCCGCGGTGGACCGGCCCGATTTCGAGGATCTCCGACCGCGCTACCCGGACCAACGGCTCGACCTCGAGGTGCGGGGCGGGGGCGGCAGCATGGCGATGCGCGTCGTCGATCTCATCGCGCCGATCGGCATGGGTCAGCGAGGGCTGATCGTCTCACCCCCGAAAGCCGGGAAGACGACCATCTTGCAACAGATGGCCGACTCTATCTCGCGGAACGCCCCCGATGTCCACTTGTTGGTGTTGCTCATCGACGAGCGGCCGGAAGAGGTCACGGACATGCTGGCGCACGTCGAGGCGGAGGTGCTGTCGTCGACGTTCGACGAGCCGGCCACGCGGCACGTGCAGGTCGCGGAGATGGTGCTGGAGCGCGCCAAGCGACTCGTCGAGCACGGCAAGGACGTGGTCATTTTGCTCGACTCGATCACTCGGCTCGCGCGGGCATACAACACGACCATTCCCCATTCCGGCAAGATCCTCTCGGGCGGCGTGGACGCGAACGCCCTCCAGAAGCCCAAGCGCTTCTTCGGATCCGCCAGGAAGATCGATCGCGGCGGCTCGCTGACCATCATCGCCACGGCTCTGGTCGAGACGGGCAGCCGCATGGACGAGGTGATCTTCGAGGAGTTCAAGGGCACCGGTAACATGGAGCTCGTCCTCGACCGCGACATCTCCGACCGCCGGATCTTCCCCGCCATCGACCTGAACCGCTCGAGCACCCGTAAGGAGGAGCTACTCCTGAGCGGGACGGAGCTGAACCGCGTCTATCTGCTGCGGAACTTCCTCTCGGACATGCCGCCGGCCGAAGCGATGGAGTTCCTCCTCAAGCGGATGGCGAAGACGGAGAACAACCGGGAGTTTCTGGAGGCCATGGCGCAGGGGGGGTGAGGGTGTGGGGGCTTGCGGAGAGGAGGGGTTCGCTCCGCTCTGGGCCTCGTTTTTCCCCCTCCCCCGCCCCGCACTTACGAGGCAACGGCGCTCCGCGAACCCCTCCTCTCCGCAGGCCCTCAGCCTCACGGTGGGACGGGGCTGCCTGTTCGGGTCCACCATGTGGCCCGCGTATAACGTGCTCGGCGAGTGGACCGGCTGATCGAGGCGTGGGGGTATGGGGACGACCGAGCGGGGGCTCGGATGCGCAGCATCCGGAGCGAAGCGCCCCCCGCGACGTCGTCTCCATGCCCCCACGGCCCCCACCGGGAAAGAACCTACTCGTCGAGGATGTCTTCGTACCGCGGGTTTATGATCAGGTCGTCGCCGTCGAAGACCTTTCGGTCCCACGGGAAGATCACGTTGGCGTCCGTCGTGAGCGCCGAGTAGTCGGGCTGATAGCCGCCGGTGCGGGCGAAGCTCGTGGCGGTCCTGACTTCGGCGGGCTGGGCGTCACGGACGGCGGCGAGCGCGAGGCGCAGGGTGTCGCCGGAGCTCGTGATCTCGTCCACGATCAGGACACGCTTCCCCCTGACGTGGCGGGGTGCGGCGGATAGGATCTCCGGGCGCTCGCGGACCTCGTCTCCATGCTTCCGGGAGATGTTCATCGAGTAGAAGTTCACCCGGAGGATCGAAGCCATGACGGCTCCGGGGATCACGCCCGCTCGCGCGATTCCGACGATCGCCTCGGGCGCGTAGTCGCGCGCGACCTTGAGCGCGAGGGCTCGGCAGAGCTCGCCGAACATCGCCCAGTCGAGTTCGAGGTGCTCCGTGGGGATGGAGTTGTGGCTGGCCATAGCGTGCTTCTCGTTGATCGGGGATACGTAAGTTAATCACATCAGGACGCGTCGCACTGCCGGGTCGGTCGGTTGACGCGTCCGTCGGGCACGGGCAGCTTCCCGCCATGTCCGACACCATCGCGGCGGAAGCCGAAAAGAAGCTCGAAGCGGCTCTCGAGGCAGAGGGCGCACGCGACCCACGGGAGTTCTACCGGGAGCGACTCCGCGACCTGAAAGAGGCCGACGCCGACGCGTACGCAAAGGCCGTCGCCTACTACCGTGACACGCTACTCCCGTCGATCGCCGAGGGCGACGCGGATCCCCTCGACGCCTGGACCGAATACGGGCGGACGCTGGCCGAGGCGTTGGCCCCGGGGCGCACCGTCCGCGTCGACGCGACCGGGAAGTCTCACCCGTACGAGCGCCCGAGCCGCGCGGACCTCGTGCTCCAGATCCCCGGAACGAAGGGCGGACGGGCCGTCCTGGTGTCGCTGCCGGCGAATCTCAGCACGGCCCAGAAGGCGACGTACGACGTGCTCGTCTCGGGCAAGACACGCGCGCCGACGGGCTGACAGCGCCCTCAGACCCCGGCGATCATCCGTCGTCGACGGTATAGGCCACGCCCCAAGCACCGATGCCTAGGTGGGTCGCGAGCACCGGAGTCGCGGGCGCCACGAGGATCTCGACGTCCGGGCCGAAGTCGGCCCGAAGCCGCTCGGCAACCTGGTCCACGAGCTCGGGCTCGCCGACGTGCACGATGCCGAACCGCACTCGGCCGCGCGGCTCGCCGATGCGGTCGCGCACCAGGTCGAGCAGGCGCCCCCTGGCCGCGCCCGAGCCGCGGGCCTTCCCCACCACCGCCACGCGGCCATCCGGCTCCACGCCCAAGATCGGCTTCAGCCCGAGCAGCCGCCCGAGGAACGCCCGACCGAGCGAGACCCGGCCGGAAGCGATGAGGCGATCGAAGGTGCGGACGGTGAACAGGATCCCGGAACGCGTCCGGAGGTCGGCCAGACGCTCGACGATCTCGGGTGCGGGCAAGCCCTCCTCCGCGAGCTCGGCGGCCCGGAGCGCGAGCAGCCCCTCCAGCAGGGACGCGCCCAGCGAGTCGGCGAGGTGGACGGGGGCGCCACCGAAGCGATCCACCGCCGACTTCGCCGAAGCGTATGTCCCCGACAACGTCGATCCGACGAAGACGCCGACGATGGCCTCGGCCTCCTCGGCAGCTTCCAGGAACGCCTCGACGAAGGCGGCCGGCGCCGGTTGGCTCGTGGTGGGTAGCGCGCCCCGGCTCTTCAGCTTCGCGTGGAACGCCTCGGCGGTGACGTCGAGCCGGTCACGAAAGGTGCGTCCCTCCTCCACGAGCTCGAGCGGCACGATCCTGATCCCGTGCCGACGCACCAGCTCCTCGGGGAGATCGCACGCCGAATCCGTCACCACCGCTACGGGCCGCCGCGCGAGCGTGACGTGCTGCTCGGCCTCTGCCCGCTCGGCGGCATCGTGCTGCGCCCGCATGTCCTCGGCCTTCTTCGCTTCGACGTCACCCCACTCCTCGAGGAGCGCGAACACCCGCTGGGGGTCGTTCGTGTGGATGTGAACCTTGAGGAGCGCACCCGAGCGTAGGGCGATCAGCGAGTCTCCCATCGGCGCGAGGGCGGACATGGCGGCGGCCCGTTCGGGCAGGGACGGGCCGCGCACGAGGCCCTCGGTACAGAAGCGGAACCGCTCGGAGGCTTCGGGGAAGGCTGTGCGCGCGGCGGCGGACGGGCCGGTAGCGGCATTTCTGGAGGAGGCACTCCCGGTGGCCGCGCCCCGGTCGCTCGGCGGGCCGGCCCACGCGGCGGACAACCCGTCGTCGGCTTCTCCACGGACCAGTCGAAGCACCCCTTCGAGCAGATGGACGAAGCCCTGCGCGCCCGCGTCGACAACGCCCGCCTTCGAGAGCACCGGCAGGAGCTCCGGGGTCCGGGCGAGCGAGGCGCGGGCCGCGGCCACCATTCGCTCGAGCAGCGCCACGAAGTCGTCGCCCGGATGGCGAGTGGCTTCTTCGGCGGTGTCGCGCATGACGGTGACGATCGTGCCCTCGACGGGCTTCTCGAGCGCGCTCCCGACGGCCCTGGCGCCGGCGGCCACGGCGCGTGCGAAGGTGGCCGTATCGATACGGGCGCGGCCTCCGAGCTCCGCCGCGAGGCCGAGCAGGAAGTGGGACAGGAGCATCCCCGAGTTGCCCCGCGCGCCCAGGATCGCGCCCTGGGCGGCCGCTTCGGCGACGACGCCGACCTCCGGCTCCCGGGTCTCGGAGAGTCGCTCGGCAATCGACTGGAGCGTCAGGGCGAGGTTGGTGCCCGTGTCGCCGTCCGGAACCGGAAAGACGTTGATCCGGTCGAGCTCGTCGCTCAAGCCGCGGACATGGGCCGAAGCCGCCAGCATGGACCGGCGGAAGCGCGCTCCGTCGACATAGGCGATCGCGGTCATGGCAGTTCTCGGCGAGGTCAGTCCAGGGGCTCGAAGACCCCTGTATCCCGATTCTTGCGGACGTCGCTCCAGGGAGAGATGCGCCCGTTCATCGCAATGTAGACCCCCGGCGGCAGTACCTGCACGGCCGTGAGCGACCCTCCCAGGTTGAAGAGCCCGTCCGACGAGCCGAAGGCGATGGGGATCATGGCGCCGGTCAGCACGATGGTCTTCTCGGGCACGCCGCTCGCCAGCACGCGCGCCGTCTCGACCATCGTGTCGGTTCCGTGGGTGATCACGATGTGGCGCTCCGGCACGTCGCGGCAGTTCCGTGCGATCATCTCCCGGTCCGTGGCGGTCATCTCCAACGAGTCGACCATCATGAGTGTGCGCACGTTCACGTCGAGGCGGCAGCGGCCCATGTCGAGCATCTCCGGCAAATGGGTGTCGCCGAACTGGAGCGTGCCGTGGATCTCGTCGTACTCCTTGTCGAATGTGCCGCCCGTGACGAACAGCCGGATGGGTGGCGTCACCGCTCGCTCCTCGTCACTCGAAGCTCCCGGGCACGGCTTCGAACATGCGCGCGGCCATCTCGTCGGCCGACTGCATGGCCGACAGGTCGAGCTCGAAGTCCGGGCGCTCGCCCGGCTCCAGCTTCTCGAGGAACTCCCTCGCCTCCCGTGGCGAGAGCCCGCAGTCGGCCAGCGCGTCCATGTCGAGGTCGGCCCCGGACCGCGCGCGCACCCCGTCCTCCCCGGCCTCGAGGAGGCGAGCCAGCGCCCGTCGCTCGCCCAGGCTGAACGGCTCGCCGCCCAGGTCGTAGTCGACCCACGCCTCGTAGCTGAGGGGCGCAACGCGCTTGACCATCCCCGCGATCACCTCGGCGAAGACACGAATCTCGTACTGCGCCCTTGGATCGACCCGGAGCGAAAGGAAGTGCAGCAGGTTGTGGAGATCGACCTTCCAGTACCACTGCGTATAGGTGGACACCGGCAGGTCGATGCGGGCGATCTCGCGGGCGACGTCTTCCTCCAAAAGCCATCCGTACGTCCCGCCCGCGTCCGCGCGCAGACGCTCCCATCGCTCGACCGCTTCCCGGTAGATCTCGGGCGCGGCGTCACCCTCCCGGCCCTGCTTGTTGGATCGGCTCTGGAGCGCGAAGTGCTCCTGGTCGGGCGTATAGAAGAGGAGCGGCATCAGCGAATACCTGGCCGACATCTCGTTTACCGACGCGGTGCGATGCCGGATCCACTGCCGGGCCACGAACATCGGCATGGCGCAGTGGAACTTGAGCTCGACCATCTCGGACGGGGTCGTGTGCCGGTGCCGGCGGAGATACCGCAGGAGGCCGCGGGTCTGCGACACCTTCCTGGTACCGAAGCCGTAGCTGACGCGGGCGGCCCGCTCGACGTCCTCGTCGGAGCCCATGTAGTCGACGAGCGACACGAAGCCGTGATCGAGGACGGGAAAGTATCCGCCGACGATATCCTCGGCGGCAGCGATGGTCGGGCGTCGGGTTTCCATGGCGCTCGGTTGATGAGAGACGAAGTGGCTCGAATCTCGACCGGGGGCGCGCTCGATGGAAGGGTGCTGTCCCTTCTTAGAAGGTCTCCGGACCCAGGCCGTACCAGAAGCTCCGCCGCACCTCGGGATTGAAGAACCCGGACCGGAACTTGTTCAGCTCGAAGGTGAGCCGGAAGATCGGGCTCTCGCCCGCCGAGCCGACGGGGAACACCAGGTCAGCGCGCCAGATGTTGCGGGTTCCCGGCGGCAGGCCGATCCGCAGGCCGAAGCCCACCGAGCCCTGCCATCCGGAGTCGACGCCGTAGGGGACGTCTCCGGGGAGCATCCGGCCGGCCTCCCCGAACACGGTGGCTCCGAGATCGAGCGTGTTCGGCCCGGGCCACGGAAAGGCGATCCGGTCCTCGAGCACCAGGAGGAGCATACGCCCACCCGGCAGGAGATCCTCGGGAAGGGCCCGCACGGCTTCCCGTCCGCCCAGCGACAGCTGGTAGGGGATCTGCGTGTTCCAGCCCCCTCCGAGCGCGGCGCGCGCGAACCACGTCTGGCCCGGGAGGAAGCGGGTGCGTCCGTAGAAGACAAGGTCGGCGGAGCCCAGCACGTCACGCCAGTTCCCATCCTCGTACCTGGCTTCCCAGGTCGTCCCTCCGTGCAGCAGCGAGGCGCCCAGCGGGGCCGTGAAGCTGAAGTGCGCCCGGGTCACCCAGTCCTCCCGTCTCTCGACGCCGCTCGGACCGGGCACCGGCAGGCCTCTGGCGAGGCTGCCCCCCGCGAACAGGCCGAGTCCCACCGTCTGGCGGTCGCGCACTCCGTCGAGGCCGAAGTAGTCCACGTAATGGAATCGCCGTGTCCCCAGGTGCAGTCCAAGGCGCGTGGCCGCGCCCGAGCGCCACTGCCTCGCCATGGCGGTGGGAGGAGCGACCCCGAGTGGCGCGCGCTCGTCGTACCCCTCGTCCAGGGTGACTTCGGCGGGCTGGTCGAAGCGCACCACGTCGCGGGTCAGGCTCGCCCCGACGATGACCGAAGCCCCGGGCTCGCCGAGCCTTCGCGCAGCCGACAGCTCGATCTGCTCCTTGAAGACGGGGACGAGCACGCGCGTGTACTCCTCCTGCTCGCCGGCGGCATAGGCGAAGAAGTCGGTCCCTCGCCGGTAGCCTTCCCGGATCGCCACCGTGCCGGCCTCACCCACGAACGGATAGCGTACGTGTTGATCGAAAAAGTGCCCCGACCGGGACTTCCCCCAGGCGATGCCGGCGTCCGAGCGTCCGAAGAAGCGCGGGGTCGAGACGCCGACGGAGTGCGTCCGCGTCTCCCGGCGGTTCAGAAAGGTGAACTCCCCGAACACCCCGTGCCCGAGGAAATTCTCCTCCGTCACCTGTAAGCGTTCGACGTTCGTGCCCTCGTCGTAAGTGACGCCGACGTCGACCTTGGTCGACCACTCGTCCCGGGTGGTGACCATGGCGACGTGACCGCCGTTTCCATCCGGCCGAGAGTTGACGCGCGCGTCGGTCAGGAAGCCGTACTGGTCGAGCAAGCGCTCCGACTCGGAGAGGAGGAAGGGGTCGAAGCAATCGCCCTCCTCGAACAGGAGCTCCCGCTCGATGAACGATTGCTGCGTGTTGACGTGCAGGGCGTTCGCGAACGAGTAGGCGAGCGAGACCACCTGATAGGGCGCGCCGGCCGGATCGAAGATCGAACGGCTGGCGATCTCGATGGACGTGATGCGTCCCGGGGCGCACGCGTCATCTGCCGCGGCCCCCACTCGTTCTTCTCCGGAAGGCTCAACGTTCCCGTCCTGCGCCGCCGCGGGCGTTACCCACGACAGGACCGCAACCACCAGGCACACGACGATCGCCCCCGGCTCCATGCCCAGGAGGGTGCGCCGACCGTGCGGCGGAGTCTGAAGGGAGTCGAATTGCGTCAAAGGATTCTCAGGTGGCACGGGTCTTCCAGGGTTGCCACTGCCGCCCATCATTGGATACCGTTTTCCGCCCTCTGAGTTGCGCCGCCTCGCGCCAACATCCCGGAATGCCAGCTTTGATCTCATTGCTTTACGGCCTCGCAGCCGTCTTCGGTGCGGCGTTCGCCGTCATCGAGCTACGTATGCTCTACCGGTTCCTCACGAACCGGGCGGACATCCGTGCGGGGGCGAGTGCGTACGATGAAAAAGCTCAGGGCTCGGACCGGGCGCAAGAGGAGGTGACGCCAACCGTTACCATCCAGATCCCTCTTTACAACGAACGAACCTCGGCGGAGCAGATCGTGCGCGCCGCGGCCGCCCAGGACTACCCGCGCGACCGGTTCGACATCCAGGTGCTCGACGACTCGACGGACGAGACCAGCGAGATCGTGGCATCCGTGGTGCAAGAGGTCCTCGCGGAGGGCGTCCGGATCGAGCACATCCGGCGGGGCCACCGCACGGGGTACAAGGCCGGTGCGCTGAGCGAGGGCCTCCAGCGCTCGGACGCCCGATTCGTCGCGCTTTTCGACGCGGACTTCGTGCCGGATCCGGGCTTTTTGCGAGCTTTGCTGGTTAATGACCGTCCGTTCGACGACCCGACCGTGGCCTTCGTCCAGGCGCGTTGGTCGTGGGCGAGGGGCTTCGACCGCCTGCTTCCTTCCGCCCTGTCCCTGCTTCTCGACCGCCACTTCGCGATCCAGAAGCCGACCCAGGAGTTCGTGGGCAACGTCACGACGTTCAACGGATCGGCCGGAATATGGCGGCGAGCGGCGATCGACGACGCCGGAGGCTGGACCGCCGACACGCTCACCGAGGACCTCGACCTGAGCTACCGCTGCGCGCTCCGGGGATGGCACGGCCGGTACGTCCAGAGCGTCCACGTTCCGAACGAGCTCCCCGAGCACATGCGGGCGTTCAAGCTCCAGCAGCGGCGGTGGGCGAAGGGGAATGCCCAGTGCTTCCGGAAGCTGACCGGGCGCGTGCTGGGCTCCGGCAGCGTCGTCCGCGACCGGCTCGACGAGGCCTTCGTCCTGGCGGGCTACGCCATCCACCCGCTCCTGCTCATGAGTCTCATCCTCTGGCCGTGGGCCGTGCTGTACGTCGACCGGACCCTGTTCTGGGTCCTGCAGGCCCTCATGTCCCTCGGCATGATCGCGGCGGTCCTGAGCTTCTTCGTCACCGTCCAGGAGCGGGACCGGCGACTCTCCTGGCGGTCCGTGGGCGAGGTCCTGTTCGGGATGGGGGTCGGGATGGGGCTCATGGTGAACAACACCGTCGGGCAGATCCAGGGCTTCTTCCAGTCGGGCGGCGAGTTCCTCCGCACACCGAAGGGGACGGCGCTGGCCTCCAGCGGGGCGGAAGCCGGTGCGGGCTCGCGCACGGTCGAAGGGTCGCCCACGACCACGGACGATCCAGCCGCCGGAGCCTCAGCGACCGGGGCCGCTGCCGCCCGGGCCACCGTCGCGCCGGTGAAGCGCGTCCGGCCGAAAGCCTACGCGAGCCCACTGGACTGGACCTTCTTCGCCGAGATCCTGGTGATGGCGTACTGCGCCTTCGGTGCGGCCCTGCTGATCCAGTCGGGTGAGGCGTTCTGGTCCATGCCGATGTTCATGTGGGCGCTCTGCATGGGCCTCATGGTGCAGCAGCAGATGGTGGTCCCCCGGCCGGCCGAAGCCTGACGGCCGGGCCGGGACCGGAGATCGCGCCCGTGGATCTCGCACCCGCGGCTCCGCGTGGGTACCTGACCATGGCGGTGGGGCGGCCGCGGTATCTGGAGATGGCCGTCGACATGGTGCTCTCGCTGCGGGAGCACGCGGTCGACCCGGTCGCGCTGGCCGCCGACGCAGGGCTCGCGCAGCTCGCGCGGGAGCGGTACGGCCCCGTCTTCGACGAGGTGACCGAGGTCCCCGCACGCTTTCTCGAAGGGCGCGCCATCAAGTACGGTTCGGCGGCGGCGTCACCGTTCGCCGAGACGATGTTCGTGGACTCCGACTGCTTCGTCCTCGGCTCGCTCGACTATCTGTGGGCGGGCCTCGACGACGCCGACGTGGCCATGCTCGGAGAGCTTCTCACGGACGCGCAAGACGAGAACCATCACGGCTTCTCGACCCGGCGCCTCATGAGGAAGTTCGGCCTCGACCGCTACCTGAAGACCAACAGCGGCATCTTCTGCATCCGGACCGAACCCGCACGACCGGTCATGGAGGAGTGCCTGGCCGCATTCAACGGCGAGATCCGCAGGAAGCTGAAGGGCGGGATCCTCCGTGGCGGGTGGGTCGGCGACGAGATCGGTTTCGGCGTCGTCGGCGGCCGGCGCCGGCTCGGCACGCTGCCCTTCCCCCACGCCATGTACTGGCCTCAGGAGTTCGCGGCCCTCGACCTCGATCGGCCGACAAAGCCGCTGCTCCACTTCATCTGGCCGCCGGAGCCGGCCGTGCTCGACAGGCTGCTCGCCGACGCCACCCGCCGCCGGGAGTCGGCCGGCGTGCCCACGACCGACCACGAGCACTGGCTCGACGAGGTCGCGAGCCTCCGCAAGATGGCCCGGCGGAGGCGGCTGCTGGAGCGGCTGAAGATCTGGAAGACGCGGGTCTGATCTAGTTTGGCCGAAGTCCCATGGCATGGATCTGCCTCCGGTCGATCGTCTCTCGGAAGACC
>JBBDSM010000121.1:7136-24788 GCA_040904945.1 Gemmatimonadota bacterium | reverse complement strand
GCGCTCACCGCGGTGCCCGGAAGCGCCAGGATCTGCTCGATCCGGCCGGCCGTGACGGCCGTGATGAACCGCCGCTGCTCGGGGATGAGCGTTCCGGGGCCACGCACCTGCCGGATCAGCGTGCCGAACTGGACGGTGTCACGCCAGATGACGTTGCCGTCCACGGTCGGCGCAGCCGTTGGAAGGAGGCGGGGCACGAAGATCGTGAGCCCCAGCAGCGCGACTGCCGCAAGGCTCCAGACGAGCTTCTTCCGCTTCTTCTGCGGCTTGGTGTCTCGGATGATATCCACAGTTGGGCTGGTCTCCGCGTCAGCGGCTCCGAAGCGGCCGACCGACGGCCGCCTCGAGCGCGATGAGGCTGTAATGGAAGTCGTAGAGGGCGTTCAGATAGGCCTGGTCGGCCGTGGTCATGGTCGTCTGGGCGTCGAGCAACTCGAGCATCGCGGCCGCTCCCAACGCGTATCTGCGCTGCTGCATCTGGAGCTGCTCCTCGGCGAGGGCGCGATTCCGCTCCTCAGCCTGCAGCACCCGGTGGGCGGACGTCAGGTTGTCGACCGCCGTGGTCACCGCCGTGCGGAGACGGAGCTCCTCGGCGCGCCGGTCGTGCTCGGCGTCGTCGGCCATGGCGTTCGCCTGGGCGACCTGCTGTTGACGCGAGAAGCCGGTGAAGATCGGAAGAGAGACTTGCAAGGACAGCGAGAGCGGCAGCGTCGTGAAGTTGAACGGAAAGACGTCGTTCGACTGGATCAACTGCTGCCGCCTGTCGTCCGTCATGACGAACTGGGAGCAGTCGCGGGGATAGCCCGGAAGAGGAGACGTGAGTCCCGAGTTGATCGCGTTCTGGAACTCGCAGCTCTCGCGCTGGCTCGTGATACGGTTCCCTTCCTGGGTGAGCAGGAACTCCTCGTTGAGGGCCTGCAACGTGTTGCCCCTGAAGCCGGTCTGCACGGTGACGGTCGGAAGGTATTGGCTCGTCGCCGTCTGCCGGGCCGCAGCGCGCTGCGCGCTCTCCTGTGCACGGAAGGCGTTCAGGGACGGATGGTCGCTGACCGCCAACCGGATCATCTCGTCGGGATCGAAGTCCGGCTCGAACACCTCGAACTCGCTCTCGAGCACGACGTCGGGCTCGAGCTCCACCCCGATCTGCTCGGCCAGAAGATGCTTGGCCTGCCGGAGATCCCGCTCGGCCTGGATGAGACCCACCTCGGCGCGCCCGAGATCGACCTGGGCCTGCTGCCCCTCCGTCCCAGCGGCGGCCCCGGAAGACACGCGTGTGTTCACGATGCGGAGGTTCTGCTGAGCCCGGTCGAGCTGTCGTTGCGCGACGTCGACCTGGTCGCTGGCCCGGAGCACGCTCATGTACTGGAGCGCGACCTGGGAATCGAGGCTGAACTGGGCGGCGTCTACCCGAGCGTTTGTCGCTCGGCGCGTCGAGCGGGCGTTGGAGACGCCGAAGATCGTGTTGCCGTTCAGCGTCCACGTGAGCCCGAGGGCGTAAGACGAAGAGTACCAGTCCGTTCCCTGGTCCCCGAAGTCGAGCGTACCGATCCGCTGCGCTCCGGCCTCGGTCCAACCGGCCGACCCGCTGGCGTTCACCGTGGGCAGAAACGCTCCGTACGCCGCGCGCTCGCCCCAGGCGGCCACGCCGCGATCGTTCTGGGTGCTCAGGAACGTCGGATTGTTCCGACGCGCCAGCTCGATGGCTTCCTCGAGGGTGAGTCGGTCCGGACGCACCTGCGCCTCCGCCTCGCCCGCCCCGAAAACCGTGGCGACCGCGAATCCGACCGCCACGACGCCGACCCGGAGCCGGGCCCGCAAGTTGTATTGAGATCTAGACACTCCGCCCCGCCTCTTCCCAGGTGCGTTCCATTCGCGAAAGTCCCCGCGAGGGCTCGACCGGACCGGCATGCTGATCACCGACTCCACATCATCCACCCCTCTCTTCCTCCGGCCGAGCACACTCATCGGGGACGACCTCTTCCTATTGAAAGGGTCGTGCCAGGGACTACGAGAGGCCGAGGGGCCAGGTTTCAAGCCAAGTTGGGGCGTCCGACCGCAGGAGCGGGCGCGGGCCGGCTGTTCGATATCGGGACGAGTCGTCCCACAACCGGACAGTTGCTGCCGACTACGGCGCCCTTGAGGCGCCGTGATCTGATGGATGGAGCCCTCGGAGCGCTCAGCTTTCGGGGGGCTCGACCGCGAGGCGGTGGTAATAGATCTGGCCCTGATGCCACCCCAGGTGCCAGGTCAGGTGCACGAGGAGGGCGTGCACGCTCAGATCGGCGTACTGCTCCGGCAGCTCCACGGCGAAGCGGCCACGCTCCATGGTGGCGTCATCGAGCGACGAGACGACCCGTACCGTCGTATCGCGAGCTTCGCGAAGACCCGCGAGCAGCTCTTCACGCGGCACGTCCCGGTCGTTGAACTCCGCGGGCCGGTCGCGCACGTATCCCGTATCGCCCAGGCCCGCGCCGATGTAATGGAGGAGGTTCCCCGCCAGGTGGAGGGCCAGGGTTCCCGGCGCGTTCCGCTGCGCGCCCTGGGTGACCCACAGGTTGCGCTCGTCCCGATACGCCGAGATCTCCTCGGCCACCCGGTCCAACTCACGCGCGATGATTCCAGCGATGTCTCGTCCACTCGTGCTCACGAATCAGCCTCCGGCGATGACGGTTCCTTCGGGTCTCGAAGTCGGAACGGGCGCTGCAGGGAGCGAAAGTACGGGGCCGCACGGGACGGTACCAGCCCGACCGGGCCGCGGCTATAGTGATGCACCGCCCACCCCCACCAAGGAACGTCCGAAGAGATGCCCCTCGACAAGAGCACGGTCGATGCGCTTTCGGCCCGCCTCAGTCCGAGCCGCCTTCAGCGGAACGTGCCTCTCGCGCCCTTCACGACCTTCCGAATCGGTGGTCCGGCCGACTTGTTCCTGAGGGCGCGGACGCCTGAGGATCTCGTCGATGCCGTGACGTCGGCCGAGGAGCTGGGCGTGCCGTGCTTCGTGCTCGGAACGGGTGCGAACATCCTGGTGGGAGATCAGGGCTTCAGAGGTCTCGTCGTCCGCTGCGAGTTGGACGGGATCGAGGAGTTGGACGGCGGCCGCATCCGCGTCGGCGCCGGCGTGCGGACCTACCCGGATCTCACGGACATGACGGTCGCGCGAGGACTCGGCGGGCTCCATCACTTCGTCGGCATCCCGAGCACGGTGGGCGGCGCGCTCTGGCAGAACCTCCATTTCCTCTCGCCCGCGCCCGCCCGTGAGCGGACGGTATTCATCGAGGAGATCCTGGAATCGGCGGAGATCTTCACCGAGGAGGGCGAGCACCGCACGGTCGGCGTGGACTACTTCGAGTTCGGCTACGACCAGAGCATCCTGCACCGTCGCCGCGATCTGGTGCTATCGGCGACGTTCCGCCTGGAGCCTGCGCCGGTGGAGGAGCTCCGCCGGGTGGTCCGGGAGAACCTCGAGTGGCGCGACGACCGACACCCCGATTTATGGCTCTACCCTTCCGCTGGATCGATTTTCAAGAAGATCGAAGGCGTCGGAGCCGGGCGGCTCATCGACCAATGTGGGCTGAGAGGCCACGTCCACGGCGCGGCCGGCATCTTCCAGAAGCATGCCAACATCATCGTGAACCTGGGTGGGGCGAAGGCCGCGGAGGTGCGGGCGCTCATCGATCTCGCCCAGGAGACGGTGTCGAAGCAGACCGGATACGAGCTCGAGCCCGAGATCGGCTTGGTGGGATCGTTCTAGAAGCGACCGGCGACCCGGTTCAGCTCCGGGCCAGCTCCAGCAGGGGCTCCGGCTCGATGTCGTGCCCGCCGGCATACCGGATGGTCCGCACGGTCCCTCCCAACCTCTCGATCCGGGCCTGCTCCTCGTCGGCCAGCTGGCGGTTCCCGAGCGCGCGATCGTCATCCCCACGGGCCAGCACGACCTCGACACCTTCCCAGCGACGGTGGGCCGCCGCGAGATCCAGGTCCGGAGGCAGAAAGTCGGCCCAGAGGATCAAGCGTTGGGGCGTCACCCGCCCCATGGTCGTCCAACGGGCCGCGGTCGCCACGCCCTGCGAGAAGCCCAAAACGGTCAGGCGGACTTCGCGTTTACCCTCCCCCGCAGCCTCTTCCCGCACCCGCTCGGCCAGGAGGTCGAGATACCGGACGTAGTCCCCGATCTCGTCCTCGCGTGCCTCACGGGTCATCCACGTCGCTCCGACGACCGACTCCGGCCCGTGACGCCCGGGGTCGTTCCCCACGTAGAAGCGCGACAGCGCCTCGGGGGCCACGATGCGACGGGTCTCGTCGTCGATGGGGGCGAAGCGGCGCAGGAAGCGCCCGGCGAGCTGTCCGTAGCCGTGCAACACGATCCAGAGGTCCGTGGCGTCCGTGGGTCCGAGCGTCAGATAGCGCGCGGTCTTCGGCACCTCGATCCGCTGCTCTTTCCCCACTCGTCGACCCGCCTCGCTCATCCGCGCACGCCCCGCGCGAACGGGCTGCCGATCTCCGAGAGTGCTGGCAGATCCGCGTCCCGATCGGACAGTACCGGGGTCTCCACGGGCCATTCGATGCCCACGTCGGGGTCGTCCCACCGGAAGCCGCGGTCGAGGTCCGCGCGGTACTCGGCCGTGACCTTGTACGTCACGTCGGCGCCTTCGCTCAACACGCAGTAGCCGTGCGCGAAGCCCTCCGGGATCCAGAGCCCGGCGCCTTCCTCCTCGTCGAGGGTCCGTCCGACCCACCGGCCGAAGGTCGGAGAACCCGTCCGGATATCCACGGCGACATCGAAGACGCGCCCCCGGAGGACCGACACGAGCTTCCCCTGCGGCGCCGGATCGAGCTGAAAGTGCATCCCACGAAGCACGCCACCGGTGGAGCGGACCGCGTTGTCCTGAACGAAGCGCACGTCGATACCCGCCTCGAGAAACGCGCTCTGACGGAACTGCTCCATGAACCACCCTCTCCCGTCATGGTGCCGCTTGGGGCGCACCAGGACCACGTCCGGGATCTCCAGGGGCTCGAACGTGAATGACATCGGCGGTGGGGCTGGCGGGTCGACGGAACGGCCGGATGCGAAAAGCTCGTCCCCGGCCTCCGCCACGGCAACCGCGGCGACCCGCACCGTGGTCAGTGGACCGTGGCTTCGTCGATGACCAGACGGCGGAGCGCACGCCCGAACCTCGCGCGCACCCGCCCCACCAGAAGGATCCCGACCACGCCGATGCCGATGGCGAGGCCCCACCAGATGCCGGGCGGTCCGAGGTCGGTGCGGAAGCCGAGCCAGGCGCTCACGGGGAGCCCGACGAACCAGAAGCCCACCAGGGTGAGCACCATCGGCACCCGGGTGTCCGCCACGCCTCGGAGCGCGCCCGACGCCACGACCTGAAGGCCGTCGAACACCTGGAACACGCCCGCAATGGGAAGTAGAACCGCTGCGACTGCAACGACTTCCATGTCATTGCTGAACCATCGCGCGAGCTCCGCGGGAAAGGCCAGGAATACCCCGGCGGTCACCACCATGAAGCCCGCACCGATGAGGATACCGGCACCGGCCGAGCGGCGAGCGGCCGGGGGATCGGCGCGCCCCACCGCCTGCCCTACGAGCACGCTCGTGGCCTGAGCGACCCCCACAGGCACCATGAAGGTGAGCGCCGCGAGCTGAAGCGCGACCTGATGGCTCGCGACCGCGATGGTGCCCATCCATCCCATGAGGAGACCCGCCGCGCCGAAGACCCCGAACTCGAGGAACTGCTGCGCGCCGATGGGAGCACCCACCGTGAGCACGCGCATCATGGGTTTCAGGCGGGCAGCCTCAGGGCGAAGCGGCACGACGGCCGGGCGGAGGAGACTCCAGCTTCCCGCCAGGAGCACCAGGGTCATGAACCATCGGCTGAACGTGGTGGCCCATGACGACCCCACCGCGCCCATGGCAGGCGCGCCCAGGTTCCCGAACACCAGGATCCAGTTCAAGAGCACGTTGAAGAGATTGGCGAGCAACACCGTGACGAGGATCGCTCGCACGTGGCCCATGGCCTGCAGACTCTGGCGCAGCACCACGAAGGCGTAGAACGGGAACACGCCTCCGATGAGCGCTCGCGCGTAGCCGGCTGCGACGGGAACCACCTCGACGGGTTGGCGCGCCGCCGTCAGCGCCGGCTCTGCGGGCAGGAGGAGGACCGTGCCGAGCGCGGTGAGCCCGGCCGCGATGATCAGACCGCGCTGGACCGCGCGCGCCACGCCCACCTCGTCGTCCGCCCCCACGGCCTGTGACACCACCGGATCGAGGGCGAAGAGCACGCCCATGCCGAACACCGCGACACCGAAGAAGTACAGATTTCCGATGGCCACCGCCGCCAGGTCGGTGGCGGAAACACGCCCCACCATGATGGTGTCGACGACCCCCATGGACATCATCCCCACCTGGATGAGCGCGATGGGGAGCGCCAACCCCAACAGGGCGTCGAGGTCGGCGCGCTCGGGCTTGAACTCGGCCACTCGCGCGGGGCGCGGCGGCGGTTGGAACGTGTTCATCGTCGGACGATCGCCCTACCGGCGACGGGTTGGAAGACCTGTGTCGGGCACGGCGCCCAGGTCCCATGCGGCGAGTTGCTCCTTGAAGCGACACGCGCGAAGGTTGGTTCCCTTCACGTCGCCCTCAGGAGATCCCCTTGTCCTCTCCGGCAGCCGCGCCAGGCTCACGCATTCTGGCCCAGTGGAACCGGCTACGCCGCCTTCCCGGGGGCGCGTGGCTCTTCAGCCGCATGCTGGGGCGCATGGTGCCCTACAGCGGCACCATCGGCGCCCGGGTGTTGACGCTCGAGCCCGGGCACGCCGTGCTGGCCTTGAAGGATCGCCGGAAGGTCCGGAACCACCTGGCCTCCGTGCACGCCATCGCGCTGGCGAATCTGGGCGAGCTCACGTCCGGGCTGGCTACCCTCACGGGCCTTGCCGGAGGCGTCCGCGGCATCGTCACCCGGATCGAGGTCGAGTACCGCAAGAAGGCTCGAGGGCCGCTCCGAGCGGAGGCGCATGTCGAGATCCCGACGGTGTCGGCGCCCATCGACCACGAAGCCGTGGCCGAGATCTTCGACGCGTCCAACGAGATCGTGGCGGTGGTCAGGGCGTTTTGGCGACTGTCGCCGCCCGGCTGAACGCCCGCCGGCGCCTGGAATGCGGCCCGTCAGCCCGGCCCGTTCCCGATGTCCGGATAGCGCCACGCGAGCACGACCGCCAGCGGCACCCCGAGCCAGAGCCCGATCCGTGCGAGCTCGAGGAAGAGCTCAGGCAGGATGAGGAGCCGTTGGAGCGCAACCAGCGCGGGCAGCAACAGGAGCGCGCAGCCGGCGTAGACCGCCAGCACGATGCCGACCCGCCTCCAGGGCGACCCGCCGTCCGTCATGAGCGCGGTAGCGATGCCAGGAAGCCCGCCACGGCGGCCAGGAGCCCGTCCCGGTCCTCGACGTAGGAAAAGTGGCCGCTGTCCAGAACCTCCAGCCGCCCGTCGGGCAGGCTCTCGGCCAGCTCCGTCGACATCTCGAGCGGCGGCAGGTCGTGACGGCCATGAACCACCAGCACGGGCGCCTGGACGTCACCGAGCGCGGCCCATCCGTCCGTGCTCCCCAGCTCGCGGCCCAACAGCTCGGCGATGTCCTGGCCGTGACGCGCCGTATTCGGCTCGAGGTCGAGGTCGAGCTGCGCCACGTTTTCCGGATCACGCATGGCCGCGCGGAACGCGACCTCGAACACACGGCCGAGCGTGCCGGGGTCGCGGGCGGCATACCCTTCGGAGGTGGTGAGCTCCGACAGCGCCACCGAATCGGCCGGCGTGCGCGCGGCGAGGCGACGCGTCTGGGTCTCCTGGGCGTATCGGGTGCCCGGATCGACAGGATTGAGGAGAATCAGGGACCGCACCCGGTCGGGATAGGCCCGGGCGTAGGCGAGGCCGATCTTCGACCCGAAGGAGTGCGTGAGCACGTGTACCCGCTCGAAGCCCAACGCCTCGCGGAGCGCTTCGATGTCTCCGACGAAGGCGTCGACGTTCACCGTCTCCGGACCGACCTCTGTGAGCGAGCGCCCAGTCCCGCGCTGATCGTAGTAGACGAGCGAGTTACGGGAAGCGAGCACGTCGAGGCCGGGGCGGAGGTACCGGTGGTCCAGCCCCGGTCCGCCATGCACCACGATGATCGGATCACCCTCTCCGCGCACCTCGTAGAAGAGTCGCGCATCCTCCAGGCTGAGCAGCCCCTGGCGGGCCTGCTGGCCCTGAGCGACGGACGCGCCCGTCGCGTGGAACGTCGCGGCGAGCAACAAGGTGACCAAGATGGTTCGCGCCGGGAGTCGCATCGGGAATCGTCCAGTCCCACCGAAGGTTCACTAAGGCCTCGGAAGGAATAGAACAGTCGTGCCGGCTGGGGTGAAGATCCGCTGGGGTGGTGCGGCCGTCGAGGGACGGCCGGGAGCGCTCAGGCGTCGGCGACGTCGTCGGAGATGGCGCGCCGAACTCGCCCGCTGGCGAAGCGGGAGAAGGAGCCGTGCTGGGCCGGGTCGTACACGCGCGCGGCCTCGATCAGGACGCCGACACCGTGTCGGACGAGGGCCCGCTGAGGCTGTCCGAGGCCCCGATTGCGGATGGCCTCGTCGACCGCGACCCGCAGGTTCCCCATGACCAGGCGCTCGAGCGCCACGGTGTCACCAGCGCTCACGCGCCGGGCCAATTCGGCCTCCAAATCCGCGTCGAGCACGGGCTCCAAACTGGCCGTGCTTACCAGCTCGCCCACGCTGGCACCACTCAGATAACTAGTCGTCGAGTCGCGCATGACCCATTGTCGAAGCGAGGGGGAGGACCGGCAAGGCCCGTCACAAATCCGTTACGCATTCGTCGCCGTGACGGGGGGCGACCGGTGCTGTCCCGGTCGCCCCCGTGTCCGGCCGCTATCCTGCTTCAGGCGCCGGGTCGAGCCCGGGTCCCCCCATCGGACGCCGACCCCGCTCGCTGGAGCGGCGGGCGCCCACCGGCTCGGGCTCGACCACCCATGGCTCCACGTCCTCGTCCTCCGCGCCCACCGGACTCCCGGAGTCGGACCCCGACGTCGCGCTCACGTCCTGACCTTCGTTGTCACCGCGGACATAGTAGCGCTTGAAGAAGGCGGCGAAGTCGTCGACCAGCGAGTACATCACGGGCACGAGCACGAGGGTGAGGAACGTCGCGAACAGCACGCCCGCGATGATCGCGACCGCCATCGGCCCCCACCAGGCGGCCTGCTCGCCGCCCCAGTACAACTCGGGGCTGAGCGACCCGTAGAGCCCGAAGAAGTCGAAGTTCAGTCCGATGGCCAACGGCACGAGGCCGAGCGCCGTCGTGATCGCCGTCAGGACCACCGGCCGGAAACGCGTCTTGCCGCCCTGCACCAGCGCCTCCCGCCGGGCCATGCCGTCGCGGGCGCGCAGGATGTCGATGTAGTCGATGAGGATGATCGCGTTGTTCACCACGATCCCGGCCAGTGAGATGATGCCCACGCCGGTGTTGATGATCCCGAACGGCATCTGGAAGATCATGAGCCCGAGCAGCACGCCCACGGTCGACATGATCACCGACGTCAGGATGATGACCGGCTTGACGACCGAGTTGAACTGGCTGATGAGGATGAACGCGATGAGCATCAGGGCGGTGAGGAACGCGCCGCCGAGGAAGGCCTGAGCCTCCGCCTGGTCTTCGGACTGACCGGTGTAGCGGAGCGTATAACCCGGCGGCAGCTCGTTCGCCTGGAAGTCCGCGAGCACCTGCTGAACCTCGCCCAGGACGGCGTTCGAGTTCAGCCCGGCCGCCACGTCCGAGGTAATCGTGGCCATCCGTTCCTGGTCCTTCCGCTTGATGGAGCCGAAGCCGTCCTCGACCGTCCAATCCGCGAGCTGTACGAGGGGCACCTGGATGCCTCCCTCCGCCATGACCGTCAGATCGCGGAGCGACTCGATGTCGTGACGGTACTGCTCGGACAGCCGCACGATGATGTCGTACTCGTCGTTGCCCGTGCGGTACTTCGCCGCCTCGACGCCGTTGATGGCGCCACGCACGGCATTCCCGACCTCCATCGTGCTCAGGTCGTACAGTGCGGCCCGCTCACGGTCCACGTGGATCGAGAGCTCTGCCCGCGCTGCATCCAGGTCGCTCTCGAGACCGACCAGCTTCGGATACACCGGCGAATCCTCGAGCACCGCGAGCACGCGGTCGGAGAGACGCTGAAGCGTCTCAGGCTCCTCACCGACGATCTCCACGCTGACCGGTGAGCCCTGGGCGGGACCCTCGGCCGGCTTGTCGACGGTGATCGTCGCTCCTGCGATGTCGGTACCGAGCGACGACTGCAGCGCCGCCAGCACCTCGAACGCGTCGTCCTCACGGTCCTGGAAGTCGACCAACGACACACTCACCCGGCCGGCCTCGGGCCCACCCGGGCCGCCGGCCATGAAGTTGCCGCCTCCGCCACCGCTCCCGGTGACGGCGACGATGGACTCCCAGTCCCGGCTCCCCTCGAAGCCTTCCAGCGTCTCCTCGATCCGTCGCACGACCTCGTCCGTCACCTCGGCACGGGTTCCGACAGGGGCCTCGATGTCCACGATGATCTGAGCCGGCGGCATCGACTCGGGGAAGAACTCGACCCCGGCGTTGAAGCGCGTGAACGCCGCCGCCGTCACGAAGAAGACCACCACCGTGCCGCCGAGCAGCACCCACCTGTGATCGAGCGCCCAACGCAGCGACGGCTCGTACAGGCGATCGATGGCGTACGGCAGGGTCCGGTCCTGGAAGGCGCGGCCCATCCGGTCGAGCAGGAACCGGTGCAGCGCCCAAAGGATGCCGGCCGTAGCGACGATCAGGACCGCCGTCAGCCAGTTGGCGCCCGCTACTGCCAACAGTACGAGGCCGGCCGTCCCGATCAACGTCCACCGCATGGCGGGCGTCATCGGCTCGCGCGGCGTTCCGTCGAGCTTCATGAACATCGCGCACAGCGTCGGCACGATGACCAGGGCGACGAAGAGCGAGCTCGTCAGCGTGATCATCAGCGTCTTCGGCATGTAGCCCATGAAGGAGCCGACCTCGCCGGGCCAGAACAGCAGCGGGGCGAACGCAGCGAGTGTGGTCGCTGTGGCCGCGATCACGGGGATCGCAACTTCGCCGGTCGCCTTCTTCGCTGCGTTGACGCGGTCCCACCCCTCTTCGAGGAACCGGTAGATGTTCTCGACGACCACGATCGCGTTGTCGACCAGCATCCCCAGCGCGAGGATGAGGCTGAACAGCACGACCATGTTCATGGAGATGCCGAGTCCCTTCAGAACGATGAACGACAGAAACATCGACACCGGGATCGAGATCGCCACGAAGATCGAGTTACCGAGCCCCAGGAAGAACAGGAGCACGGCCACGATCAGGATGAGCCCGGAGAGGATGTTGTTCTCCAGACTGGAGACCATGTCCTCGATCTGCTCGGTCTGATCGGAGGTGATCTCGATGCGCGTGGTCGGCGGGAAGAGCGCCTCCATGCTCTCGATGGCCTCGTTCACCTGCGCCGAGGTCTCGATGATGTTGACTCCGGCGCGCTTCACCACGTCGAGGGTGACCACCGCGTTGCCGCCCAGACGCGCGAAGCTCTCCCGCTCCGCGAAGCCGAAGTCCACGCTCGCGATGTCCCGCACGTACACCGCACGGCCGTCCGACACGGACACGACCAGGTCCTCGATGACCGACGGATCGTCGAACTCACCGTCCACGCGCAGCAGGTACTTTGCGGACCCGACGTCGATGGCGCCGCCCGGCACGTTGACGTTCTCCTCGCGAATCGCGTCCACGACGTCGTTCAGAGCCAATCCGTAGAACTGCATCCGCACCAGGTCGACGTCGACCTTCACCTCGCGCTCGAGTCCTCCGCGCAGGTCGGCCCGCAGCACGTTCGGAATCTGCTCGAGCCTGTCCTGCAGGTCTTCAGCGAGCTCCTTGAGGCGGACCAGCCCGTATTCGCCGGACAGATTCACCTGCATGATCGGGACTTCGGAGAAGTTGAACTCGAGGATGGTCGGCTCTTCCGCGTCCGCCGGGAGATCCGGCTTCGCGAGATCGACCTTCTCCCGGACCTTCTGCAGCGCCTCGTCCAGGTCGATGGAGGTCCCGAACTCCGCCACGATGCTCGAGTAGCCCTCCACGGAGGTGGAACTCAGCACGTCGATGTCGCTGATGGTGCTCAGGTCTTCCTCGAGCACGCGCGTGATCTGGCTCTCGATGTCGGCCGGAGACACACCCGGGTACATCGTGTTCACCGCGATCATCGGGATCGGAAGCTCGGGGAACGACTCCTTCGGGGTCGCCCGATACGAGAACACGCCGAGGATCGTGATGATCACGAGCAGAACGAGCACGCTCGTCTTGTGCTCGACCGCGAAGCTCGCGGGGCCGAACTCCTTGAACCGCTCCAGATATCCCTTCGTTCGATCAGTCATCGCCACCCACCACGTTCAAGCGGTCTCCATCGGCGACCGAGCGCTGGCCCACCACGATCAGCCGCTCGCCCGACTCCAGTCCCTCTTCGATCACCACCCGGTTGTTCTGGCTCGGACCCGCGACAACGGTCCGCGCACGCGCAACGGGCCCGTCCGGCCCGTCTTCCACCACGAAGGCCACATAGCCGTCCTCGACACGCACCAGAGCGTCCTGCGGCACGACGATCGCGTCGTCCACCTGCCTGCGCTCCACGATCACGTTCGCCACCATCTGCGGCTTGATCAGGGATTGCGGGTTCGCCATCGCAATCTCGATGGGAAAGGTCCGGTTCTGCGGGCTCACGCTCGCGCCGACGTAGTCGATCGTCGCCGGGAACTCCTGCCCCGGAAGGACGTCGAAGAGCACCGTCGCGCGACCGCCGGGGCGCACGTCCGGAGCGTAACGCTCGGGCACGCCGGCCGCGATCTTCACGCGGGACAGAGCCACGACGCGCGCCACGGTCTCGCCGGGGTTGACCATTCCGCCGAGCTCGACCGGTCGCTCGTCGAGCACCCCGTCGAACGGCGCCCGGATGGTCGTGCGGGCGAGCCGGTACTCCAGGGCCTGGAGGTTCGCCGCGGTCTGCTCGGCCGCAAACTGGGCCTCCAGGTACGCGATCTCGGACCCGACCCGGTCCTCCTCCCAGAGGCGCTTCCTGCGCTCCCATGTTTGCTGCGCCAGGTCGGCCTGAGCGCGCGCCTGAGCCACCTGAGCGCTCAGAACGTCGTCGTCGATCCTGAGGATCGGCTGACCGGCCGTCACCCGCTCGCCCTTCTCCACGAAGACCTCACGAACCGCACCGCTCTCCTCGGCCGCAACGAGCACGTCCTGGTCGGCCAGGGCCACGCCCGTGAGCCGGATCTGCTCGCTGAACGTCTCGGGCTGCACTTCGGTCACCTCGACGTTGATCACGCGGGAGAACGCCTCCGTCCCTTCCGCCGCACCGTCCGCCTGGGCATCACCGCCGCACGCGGCCACCAGGCCCGCCGCCACCAGGGTGAGCCCCCGCATCGTCCACATCCGCTTCATGGTCTTCCTCTCGTTATGCGTGCTCGGGCGGGTCATCGATCGTCTCCCGTGTCGAGCGAGGCGCCCGGATCGACGTCGACGAGCGGAACCCGCCCCGTCGCCTGATCGAGATCGGCTCTCGCCACCAGGTAGTCGTAGACCGCCTGCGCGTAGTTGAACTCACTCTGCCGGAGCGCCACCTCGGCGTCCGTCAGCTCCAGCTGGCTTCCGAGGCCTTCCCTGAACTGCGCGCTGGCGATCTCGAAGCCTCGCTGGGCCTGAGCGACCGCCAACCTCTGCCCCGTGGCGCGGAGGTAGGCCTCCTCGGCCCGCTCCACGAGCGTCCGTATCTCGGCCACCACCTGATCGCGCACGTACTCCGTCTCGGTCTCCGCCTGTCTCAGGACCGCCCGCCGCTGATCGACACGCGCGTCTCTGGAGAAGCCCTGGAAGAGCGGCAGGCTTACGCTGATACCGATGTTCCGGGCGTAGGCCCGCTGGCCCTCCCCCTTCGCGAAGAAGTTCGGGCTCCCGTTGTCCTGGGCGGTGATCACGTAGTTCCCGAAGAGTGCGATACGCGGCAGGTACTCGGCCTGCTCGAGGCGCATCTCCGTCTTGCGGAGGGACTCCGTGAGCTCGAGCTGACGGAGCTCCGAGCGCATCTCCGTAGCCAACGACACCGCTTCCTCGACACGCTCCACCTCGCCGACGTCGCCGAAGCCGACGAACCTCAGGATTGCACGGTTCTCCGGGGAGTTCGTCAACGGGTCTTGCAGGTCGATGCTGGCGAGGGCGCCCTGCACCTCCAGTATGTCCGTCGCGGGGAGGTCGAGTTCCACCGCCAGCTGACGGCGAGCCTGCAGCACCGCGTTTTCCGCCCGCCGCAGGTTCGGCACGAGGTTGGCGAGCTCCACTTCCAGCCGGAGCACGTCGTAGTCGGATACGATGCCGGCCCGGTTCAGCGCCTGGGTCTCCTCGAGGGACTGGCGGACGCGCTGGACCGAGTTGTCCGTCAAACGCACCTGTTCCTGAGCGAGCAGGAGGCCATAGTACGCCGTGCGCACCTGCGTCACGACGGCCTGCACCCGTCCCCGCAGGACCTCTTCCTGGAGGGTCCGAAAGCGGCCTGCGGCGCCTACACCCAGGAACGCGCCGGCCGAGAAGATTGGCTGCTCGACCGCAATCGTGGACTGCCACGTGTTGTCGGCGCCGAACTGGACGGCGATGAATTCGTCCTCACCCGCGGTCGGGTCGAAGATCGCGGCCGGCAGGAAGTTCACGGCCGGCGACAGATTCCGGGTGTAGCTCGCGTTGAAATCCACCGAGGGGTAGACGCTGCTCCATGCCTCGGACACACGCTCGTTCGCCTCGGCGAGGCCGAGTTCCGCGGAGCGTACCTCGCGGCTCTGGTCGAGGGCGGTCCGCACCGCCTGCTCGAGCCCGAGCACGTGACGCTCCTGCGCCGCGGACGCCGTGGCGAACCCGACCAACAGGGTCGCCGCGATCGTCGCGACACGCGAAAGGTCCCGTACTTCCACGCTCATCCCCATCCTCGTCCTCCGCATATGTTCAGCCGCTCGCGAGCGCAGCCTCGGCCTGGTCGGCCGCGGCCCGTCGGGCGATCTCGTGTCGATACTCATCGGTCGCGATTCCCATCATCATGCGCGCTCCGGACGCCTCATACAGCGCGCGGAACTCCGCTTCGTCCATCTGGAGATGCCCGTGCTGGTAGAGCTTGATCAGCCCGTGCGCGTGGGCCCACATCGTCAGGCTCACTTCGATGGGGTCGGCCGGCTCGAGCAACCCCGCATCCACGCACTCCCGGAGTCGATCGACCCAGAACTGGTGAATGGCACACCCCTGCGTCTCGATGTCCTCCGGCAGCGCCGTCTGCCCGATCTGCTCCGGCGCGATGTAGACCATCTGGTACCAGCGTGGGTGCTCGAGAGCGAAGTCCAGGTAACCCATTCCCGCCTTCTCCAGACGCTCCTCGGGCGTGCGCCCCTCGAGAGCCCGGTAGAGGCAGGCGCTGAACTCGCGGTAGGCTTCGCGTACGACATCCACCAGCACGTGCTCCCGGCTCTCGAAGTGCCGATAGAGCGCCGGGGCCGTGACCCCGACCAGCTTCGCCAGCTTCCGCATGGAGAAGCCGTCGAGCCCTTCGGCCAGATAGAGGTCGCACGCGTGGGCCAGGATGTTCTCTTTTTGTTCGGACATAGTGAACACTGTAAACACGCGCCCTGCACCGGTCAATAGATGGCAGGCGAAAAGCGTGTAACGGTGTTTAGTACGAATTGGTGCAAGAGGTAATACAGAAAATACGCCTCGTTGGGCTCAACGGGATCCCATGCCCTCAAAAGGCTCCGTCGAGGTACACGTCGAATCGGAGCGACCGTATCCCGTCCACCGCCCGCGCCAGGTCAGCACGCACGAGCCCGTCCACCAGTGACAGACCGATGCCCACGGACCGTAGCGCGCGATCGGCGGTGAGCTGGGAGCACACTCCGGCCCACCCCGCATCGACGAAAACCGAGACACCCCCGAACGCGAACGCGCGCTGCAGGTCCACCGTGGAGCGAACAGAGCAAGGACCCGTGAGCGCTCGCGGCTCGTAGCCGCGCAGACTCGAGGGTCCCCCCACCGCGGACGCGCGCTGCTCGGGGACGTCGGCGGTCGCCACGCCCCCCGCGGCCGAAAGACCGAGGCGGAATCGGTCCCCCAGCGGCACCGCTAGCCGCCCGGCGATCGAGCCTCTCGCGTGTTCCAGATCCCCGACGGCGCCGGTGGCCGAGATGATCAGCCCCGCCTGCACCCCGGTCGGATCCGTACCGACCGACGGCGCGAGGGTCGCCGTGAGCGCGTGCTCCCAACCCTCCGCGGCCGCGACGTTGGGCCGGAACGTCCAGCTCTCCGGGCTCCAGAGGCGCGCCATGGAGACCCTCGTCTCCGGCGTGACCGCCTGGTGGTACTCCGAGTGCGCGGAGATCCGGTACAGCGGCCGACGCTGGGCAGGAGGCTCGAGCGCCAACTCGGCTCCGGTGCGTCGGTAGTAGTCCCCGTCGTCCCGGCCCGCGGCGATCGCCATGAGTGAGTTGCCGAGCCCCAGATGGCGGGCCGTCTCGTCGGTGGCGGCCAACTCGTGGTAGGCGCTCAACGACACGGTCCGGAGGAGCGACGCACGGGTGGCGTCGAGTCGCGCGCTCGGATGCAGATCACCGGTGCCGACCCGCACGGTGCCCATGAGCGACAGCGGATGCCCCGCGACGTTCGGCATGACCGCCCCCCTTGCCCCGACGGAGAGTTCCTCCACCCGGTTGAAGCGCACCAGGTCCGGGCTTTGAAAGCCCCAGCGGAACCAGCGCGGGAGGTTTTGCGCGGGAGCGGTCGGGAGTCGGTCGAGGCCCGCCCTCAGTTCGGCGGCCTCGGACTCGCCCAGGAAGCCCGGGGCCTCCTCCCAGATGGGTGGCGGGAGGTCCGGACTGTCCCGCAGCAGGTCTTCGTCACGGGGTACGAGCAGATGGATGTCCCGGCCGGCACGCTGTCGATCTTGCGTGAGGACACGGTATCCCTCCGGAATTTCGTCCAGGGGACCCGCCCCACCGGCGACCGGTGCTTCGCCTTCCCGCGGAATCGCGGTCACCCACGAGAATCGGTACGAGCGCTCCAGCTCTGCCGGGATCTCAAGCACGCCCGCCTTCATGATGCCCTCGGCCCTCCATCGGCGCGGCACCCAGACATCGCCGTCCCAAACGGCGTAGTCGACCGTGATGAGCGATGCTTCGAAGGTCCAGGGCTTGAAGAGCCCGGGGACCCATCTGAACTCACCTTTGGCGTCCTCCTCGCGGAGGTCTTCGATATCGCGAACGGCGTCGAGCTGATCGGACAGGCGGTAGGCGGCACGGACGAGCGCCCCGGTCGCAGGGTCGATCCAGAGCGAGCCCGCCAGGCGCGTCGGGTGACGCCGGCGCGGGGTCATCTGGAGCTCCACGGCCCGGATCCGGACTCCGCTCGGGAGCGCAAGCGTGAGCGTGTCCCCGGAGCCGAACACGTAGCTCCCCGCCCCTTCGACTTCGAGGGGATGTTCGATGGAGAAGTCGTCGGGGTCGGGGGACTCGCCAGGCTCCCGC
>JBBDSM010000121.1:0-7036 GCA_040904945.1 Gemmatimonadota bacterium | reverse complement strand
GCTCCCGCACACCCAGCGCCTGGATCACGACCGGCCCCGAGCGACCCCAGGTCACCCGGTGGGCCGTCTCGGCCCGGTACAGCATGCGGTCCTTGAGGGGCATCCGCAGTCGGACGCCGATACGCTGCTGGATGGTCGCCTCGTAGGCCGCCAACCGGTCGACGTGCGCACCGTGGTAGGCCATGGCGGCCCGATGCAGGTCGCGCGCGCCCGGGTCCTTGTACTTGGGCTCTTCGGAGTGTGAGGAGTCCGCGGGCGGGGCCTGCTTCGCTTCGACGGGGGCGGCCAGCCCTACGGCCAAGGCCACCAGCGTCAGCGCGCTGCGCCACGCACGCGCCAGCCCGCCCCGCCGCTCGATATCGGTATCCGTCTCGGTCATCCCCGCTCCGTCGATTCGCCGCTCAGGTCCCACCCCCTACGGCAGTACCCCGCATTCCGTTTCGATTACCTTGGGCGACCATGACTTCTTCGCAAACCTCTTCGCAGCAAGAGCGGAAATCTCCCTCCGAGCCGCCTACGGACCGGCGTCCGAGCCCGTTTTCCGCCGAGCCGTTCCGCCCCTCGCGATGGGCGCCGGGTCCGCACCTGCAGACGCTCGTCGCCCGCGTGCTGCGTGCTCCTCCCGAGTTCCGCTACACGCGGGAACGGGTGACGACGCCCGACGGCGACTTCATCGATCTCGATTGGGGTCCGGAGCCACGCCCGGAAGCACCGATCGTCCTCGTCCTCCATGGGCTCGAAGGCTGCTCGAATCGCGGGTACGTCAGGAACGTCTGCGCCGAGCTCGCGGCCCGTGGGTTGAGGCCCGCCGCACTGAACTTCCGTGGATGCAGCGGTGAGCCGAACCGTGGGGACGGCTTCTACCACTCGGGCGCCACGGGCGACCCGGCGCATGTCCTCGAGTTGGTACGTGCCCGCTACCCCGGACGACCCATAGGGGCCGTCGGCTTCTCGCTCGGAGGAAACGTGCTGCTGAAGCTCATGGGCGAGCGACCGGACGGTGGCGAAGGCCTTCTGGACGCGGCCGTCGCGATGTCGGTCCCGTACGACCTATCGGCCGGGTGCCGGCTCCTGGAACAGAGCCGGATGGGTCGCGCGTACACGGAGTACTTCCTGAGATCGCTCAAACGGAAAATCCGCATGAAGGAGCAGCGCCTGGCCGGGCGCTTCGACATGAGCGCGGTATACGGCGCGGGAACGCTCCGTCGCTTCGACGACGTGCTCACCGCGCCCCTCCACGGATTCGACAGCGCCGAGCACTACTACGGCGAGTCGAGCAGCGCCGGTTACCTGGCGTCCGTACGCGTGCAATCCCTGCTGATCCACGCCGAGGACGATCCGTTCCTACCTCGCGCGTCGATCCCGAGCGACGAGGCAGCCGCCAATCCCCGGCTGGAGCTGAGGCTCGAGCCGGTCGGAGGGCACGTCGGCTTCCTGCAGGGCACGCCGTGGCGTCCGCGCTTCTGGGCGGACAAGCTGACGGCCGACTATCTGGCCGCCCGACTCGGCCCTGCGACTCCCGTCAGCCCTGCAGCTGCTCCTTGAAGAACGCTCGCCCGTGCCAGGTGCGTGAGGCCGGCGCCTCGAGCGCTCCGGCCCGCAGCTGCTCGACCTTCACGAGGGTCGTGTCGAACACCCGGACGTCCGGGCCGACCTCACCCTGCTCCGCCGCCGCGCGGAACTCTGCCCGCGATACGGTCCTGATCTCGTCTCCGGCCCGGTAGCGGACGGACGTCTGATCGTGGAGGGTGATGTCGAGTGCATCGGCCACGCCCCCGAGTCGCCGGACCATGGCGTCGATGGAGCACCCCGACGGCGCTTCCGCGTCGACGTCTACGCCGACGACCAGGAACTGCCTCTCGAGGATGTCGCGTGCGGACTGGAGCGGGTGTCCGTGCGCCGCCCATGTCTCGAGGAAGGCGTCGACCTCCGCGAGGAGGCGGTCACGTTCATCTGCCTGGAGGGGTCGCGAGACGGGAAACACCCAAAGGCGCCCGTGATCGGGAAGCGCGTCGAATGGTACTCGGGGCATGGTCAGCCTACCTCGGCTGCGGGTTCCGGAACGTCGACCGGGTCCGGTGGCGGTGTCTTGTCTAGAAGTACGGCTACCCACCGGAGGTCCTTCGTGTTCTCCAGCCAGATCTTCACGACCACGGTGAGCGGCACCGAGAGAAGCGCACCGATGGGACCCCACGCCCATCCCCAGAAAAGCAGCGACAGGATGACGACCAGGGTCGAAAGCCCCAGGCGGCGCCCCATGAGGCTGGGTTCCAGGATGTTGCCGAAGAGCGTGTTCACCACGACGTAGCCGAGGACCACCAGCACAGCATGGGCGACCGTCCCAACCAGGATGAGGCTCAGAAAGAGCGCCGGAACCGCCGCCAGGATCGAGCCGACCGTCGGTACGTAGTTCAGGAGGAACGCGATCAGCCCGAGCAGGATCGGGAAGTCGAGATCCATGAACCAGGCCCAGGTCCCGAGCAGCAGGCCGGTCGCCACGGAGACGACCGTCTTGATCCCGAGATAGGTCTGAACCTCGACCACGACCTTCTGCAAGCGGTCCTCGTTCTTCGTGGCGGGTCCGGCGATGAAGCGAAACTTGGCCGGAAAGACCATGGCCTCACTCAACATGAAGGCCATGATCAAGAACACGAGGAAGGTCATGGACACGAACTGGGCCACGCGTCCGACCGCGCCGCGGGCGAAATCGATGAACGCAAGCGGATCGACGAGGTCCGTGGTCACGTACTGGGATACCACGATGTCCGTGCGGGACTCGATCATGCTATACCACGAGACCTGCAGCTCCTGGAACAGCTGGATGTACCGTGGGAGCTGCGCCTGGAGCTCGGAGACCGATTGGCTCACGATCGTGACCAGGAGGCCGATCAGCCCTACGTTCAGGAGCACCGTCAGGACGATGGCAATCCAGGCCGGAACGCGGCGCTCCCGCAGCCAGAGCATCACCGGGAGGCTCAGCACCGTCAGGAAGAGCGCGAGCGCTGATGGGAGCAGGATCGGAGCGGCGAAACGCATGCCATAGACGACGACGACCAGGCATGCCAGCATGAACATGAGGTTCGCTCCCGGATTCTGGTCGGACCGGTCGTAGATCATCCGCGGCTCGGTGGCGGTGAAGGTTGCGCGCCGGAAACAGTACCTAGAAGCCCCCGCGAGTTCCATACATGACCGAGTCCGATCAGGCAGCACCCGTCGATATTCCCGCGGATGACGACCACCTCCTGGCCGAATGCCGCGTGGAGACGTTCGCGGCGGGAGGCCCCGGCGGCCAGCATCAGAACCGCACGGAATCCGCCGTCCGCCTGACGCACGGACCGACGGGCATCCAGGTCGTTGCGCGCGAGGAGCGGAGCCAGCATCGCAACCGCCAGAAGGCGCTCGAGCGGCTGCGCGAGGCGCTGGAGGAGCACAACCGGGTGCCGGAGGAGCGGAAAGAGACCAAGGTGCCTCGCCGCGAGAAGCGGAAACGGCTGGAGAAGAAGAAGCAGAGGAGCCGGAAGAAGAAGCTCAGGAAGCCGCCGGATCCGGATCGGGACTGAGGGCCGAGCGCCGCCACCCTCGTCAGTCGATGGGCGCGCTCAACACCGTGCGCTCGGTGACGATCCCCCCGCGGTTGCCGATCTCGATGGAGCCGTAGCGCTCCTCGAAGCACGGCGGCAGCTCGCGGTCGCCTTCCACGGACAACCACAATCTCAGCAGGTGTCGCCGCCGCTCCGGCTCCGGCCAGTCGACGAAGGCGGTCCGGTCGTGAAGCTGGGAATGGTTGTACACGAACTGCATGTCGCCGGGACGGAGCCGCATGCGGACGTGCATGTCCGGATCGTCGGCCAGGGCGTCGAACAGATCGAGCGCCGCCACGTGGTCGGGCGTGAGGCGCATGGCGCCGTCGAAGCGTTGGGCGCTCTCGATGTACTGCCGCTGATAGAAGACCGTGAGTTTCCCCGCGTGCCAGCTGAGGACGGGGATCTCCATGTACGGCTTGGCGCCCGGCGGCACCTCGCCGCGGCGGTCGGTGGCGACCGGATCGAACAGGCGCTCGAGCAGGTCCGGGCGCTCGCGGCGCATCCGGTTGTAGATCGACACGGCGCTCACCAGGAGCGAGTCACCGCCCTCTTGTGCCTCGCGCAGGCAGAGGAGACCGACCACATCGGCGCTGTCCGTGTGGAAGCTCTGGCGCTCTGCCGTCTGGTAGATCCGGGTGTTCGGGTCGGTCGAGTGCGCACCCGTGTCTCGCACGTGCCCGAGGATGTGCCCCTGGGCGTTCTGCGAGCGGGCGGTGCCGAGGTGGGCGCCGACGCCGCAGAAGATGGTCGCGGCGGTGCGCTGGTCGTAGCGGTCGAGCGGCAGACCGCGGAGGAGCTCGAAGCCGATGCCGTGGAGGAGTTTCTGCTTCAGGGCGTCTAGGTGCGCGCCGAAGCGCTCCAGGGGGAAGTCCTCCGCGGTGATCTCCCCCACGTCCCGCCCGAGCGACAGGTAGTGACGGGCCGCCCGCTCGAGCTCCGCCACGTCGCGACCCGACAGCTCGACCAGCCACGCGTCGGCGCGAGCCTGCATGTCACGGCCCGTCCATGCGGCCGGACCGTCGATTTGATGGGGTATGTGGTCGAGGATGGACACGGGTGCTCCAAGGAAGATTCCAGTGGACGGCCTGCGGCGGACGACGGACTCGAGTCGCACCGGCCTCCAAATTCGAACCATCGTGCGGGAATCTCCAGGGAGGGATCGACCGGCCCGTGATCGGCCGCGCCTAGCGGAACCGACCGGCGTGGCACCGACCCCATGCGCCACCTACTTTGGCCGAGTACCCCTGAACGCCCACCCTCACCTCGGGATGGCCCCATGCGTACGCGCTCACTCGTTCCGGTCCTGTCGGTCGTGCTGGCGACAGGGCTCGTTGCCCCGGAGCGGGCCCGGGCGCAGGCGGTCGGGGAGGACACGGCCATCCTCACCGCTGCGATCGAGTACCTGGAGGACCGACTCTACGAGGGGGCTCGAGGTTGGTGTACCAGTCCGTCCCGGACGGGCCCTGAGGCGACCGCTCGGGCCCTGGTCGCGCACTTCGAGGCCAGCGTCATCTCCGCCGGGGATCCCTGAAGGTCCGGCCACGGGGCCCCGGTCACGGCGTGCTCGTTCGTCGGGTACTACGCCGCTTTTCGGGGTTGCGGCGAAGCACCCCCGGGCTGTTCTCGACGCCGTTAAGTAGGCGGCAACCTCGCACCGCGGCCGACCCCGGAAGCCGCTGACGGAGCGCGGAGGATGGTCGTATCGGGAACTGGCTGAAGGCGAATCACCTGAACCGGTTGTTTCCGGTTGGCGATGTCCTCATACAACAACAGGTACTGATCCCGGGTGTCTCGATGGACTGCATGCACCTGAATAAACGCACGGCCGCCCACCTCGCTCCCGGTCGTTCCTCCGTAACCAGAGACCTCAGAAAACGTCGTAGCGGCGAACTCGATCGACTGCACCTGCAGTGATTCGGGAATCCTCAGGTCGTAGTGCTGAATCGGGTCGCTGGGCGCTACCGGTCTGGGCACCGTGTTCGTTGGACCACAGGCAGCTAGCGCCAGCGCCAACGACACCATGCTTGAGCGGATCATCTTACCTCGCGTTCAGGAAGTCCAGGCCCTCTCGCGATGCACAACCAAGCCGGGCGGGCCTCGCACGATTGCATGTAGCGTGTAGGGGTTGCCGGCGCGCCTTCCAAGAGGCGCCGCGATTCAACAAAGTGAGCGCGCGCGAACGGAGTCGGCAACCTCGAGCTGCACGGCGTTGAACTCAGAGCCTACGAGGCTACCGATTCTTCGAGTCGACACGTCAGATCCTACGACTCGCTGTTGCCCTGCGCGGCCTGAACAGGCCAAAGTGGATGCGATGGCGCGGCACGGGACCATCGACACCCGGCCCGATCTCTCAGATAAGGGCCGACAAGGCGCCGGGAGGGTGCTGGACTACACAACGTCTCGGAACTCTGCTGCACCGCCCGCACGATCGCCGGCGGAGCGTCCCTGACCGGTCTTCCGTGTCAGCAGCAATTCCCTGTTAGAGCGCATACGCGTCGGCCGCAACCTCCCAGCAATACCGGAACCAAGCATACGCCGTTGACGTACCTACGTCATTGACGCATGATCTCCGATGGTCATCAAGGAAACTTCCCTCTTCACCAAGCAGGTGACGAATCTGCTGGACGCTCAGTCCTATCGGCTCCTTCAGCTTCGGTTGGTTGCGGACCCCACAGCAGGGGATCTCATCAAGCGCTCAGGTGGACTCCGCAAAATCCGATGGCAGGGCTCAGGCCGCGGGAAGAGAGGTGGCGTCCGGGTCATCTACTACTGGGCCACTGAATACGACGTGCTCTTGATGCTACTGATGTACCCGAAGAACGAACAAGATGATCTGAGCCCTGACCAGGTGAAGATCCTGGCGGCCCTGGTCAAGGAGGAGTTCAAATGAAGGACGACTTGTTCAACGAGCTTGTCGCGAGCGTCCGTGAGGGAGGGGCGATCCTGCGCGACGAGGTGGAGGCCGCCCGGATCACGAACTTCGACGATCCAGACGTTGCGGCCATCCGAGATGAATACGGCCTCTCTCAGACGAAGTTCGCGGCACTCCTCGGAATCAGCGTGAGAACCCTTCAGAACTGGGAACAAGGCCGGCGGCATCCTCAGGGTCCGGCCAAGGTGTTGTTGCGTGTTGCCGCGAAGCACCCCCGGGCTGTCCTCGACACCGTGAAATAGGCCGCGACCTCACTCGGCCCCTCGAGGTCTGACCTGCGCCCTGTTCTCAGGATCCACCGCAACCCCGTAAGGCGTCTTCACCAGATCTAAGTATGCGCCCCGCCTTTGGCGGCCCGCGACGCCCCAGTCCTATGTTCCCAACCTCGAACGCTGAGTCAACCAAGACTCACCCGAGGGCACGAAAAACGGCCCCCCGGATGATGACCGAAGGGCCGTAAGTCGTTGTGCCTCACTAGTGGGCCCGGCAGGACTTGAACCTGCGACCTACCGATTATGAG
>JBBDSM010000120.1:0-4252 GCA_040904945.1 Gemmatimonadota bacterium | reverse complement strand
CCCGCGCTCCGCCCCGACGCGGGCCCGTGCTTCGACACCCCCTCCGCAGGGGAGGTCGTCCTGGACGGTGGGAAGCTCGTGGGTAGCGCTCAGGCCCGCTTGGACGGAGCTTTGTTGCAGCACGGCGCGATCCTGATCGAGGACGACCAGGGCGCGCTGGGCTCGGCCTCGGCGGCCCGTCCGCTCCGCCGTCACCTCGAGTCGGTGACGGTCGCGGACGTGCGTGACGCCGTGGAGCGGGGCTTCCGGACGCGGTTCGCCGGAGCACGCTGGCGCGAGGCCGATCACGATGCCCGCGTGCTCGAGGCCGCGGCACGGTGGGAGTCCGAGCGGTACGACGACGACGAGTGGACCTGGCGGCGCTGAGGAGGCGCATCGCAATGAAGAAGCTTCTGGCTCTGGGACTCCTGGGCGCGGTCGCCGCGTGCGGTGGAGACGACTCCGGCCGCGTGACCTTCTCCGACCCGTTCTGCGCCGAAGTCATGCCGCGCGTGCAGGACTGGGTGGACCAGCAGCGCGAGGCGAACCCGGTGCCGGATGATCCGCGGTACGGCGGGACGGTGGTGGCCGGCGGCATCGGGGAGCTTCCCGACGGGATGAACGCGGCGGTGTCCGGGTCGTACGAGGCGCGCCAGCACCAGCAGTTCGTGAACTTGATGCCCCTTGTGCAGTACGACGAGAACATCGAGCCGGAGCCCTATCTCGCCGAGTCCTGGGAGGTCTCCGACGACGGCACCGAGCTGACCTTCCACCTCCGGGACGACGTCTACTGGCACGACGGCGAGCGCACCGACGCCCACGATGTGGCGTTCACGTACCTCGCCGTGACCGACCTGGAAAGCGTCTTTCCCAACACGACGTTCTGGAAGTTCTACGTCCGGGGCTCCGAAGGCGTCGAGGTCATCGACGACTTCACCGTGCGGATCCGTCTCCAGCCGCACTCGGAGTTCCTCGACGCGTGGACCACGCTCGGCATCATGCCCGAGCACCTGCTGGGCGACGTGCCACCGGCCGAGATGGCGCAGCATCCCTTCGGATCGGTGTGTCCGGTGGGGAACGGCCCCTTCGTCTACGTCTCCCACGCGCCGCAGGACCGGTGGGTCTTCGATGCCAACCCGGCCTTCCCGGCGGAGTTGGGCGGCCGGCCGTTCCTCGATCGGTACATCTACAGGGTGATCCCGGAGGCCGCCACGCTGCTCACCGAGCTGCTCACCGAGAACATCGATATCTACGTCGCGCCGACACCGGACCAGGTGGCACGCATCGAGGCCGCCGATCACCTGGACTTCAACTCCTTCACGTCGCGCAACTACGTGATGGTCGTCTGGAACTCCCGTCGTCCTCAGCTCTCGGATGCCCGGGTGAGGCGAGCGCTCACCATGGGCACGAATCGCCGCGAGATCGTGGAGGCGATCCTCCAGGGTTACGGAACGTTGGCCAACTCCAGCGTGCCTCCCTTCCACTGGGCGTACGATCCGGACATCGACGGCATCGAGCACGATCCGGAGGGGGCCGCGGCGCTCCTGGAGGAAGCGGGCTGGGTCGATGGTGACGGCGACGGCGTGCGGGAGAATGCCCAGGGCCAGCGGCTGTCGATCGTCCTCAAATACAATCAGGGGAACCAGAACCGGCAGAACGTCGCGGAGATCATGCAGGCGCAGCTCGCCTCCATCGGGGTGGAGATCCAGCCGCAGGTCGTGGAGTTCGGCACGCTCCTCCAGCAGATCAACTCGGCGGAGCTCCGTGACTTCGACGGCGTCGTCATCGGCTGGGTGACCGAGTTCAAGCTCGACGACACCGACCTCTTCCATTCCGATCGCATCGACCAGCCGTACGCCTGGTCGGGCACGGACAACGCCGAGATCGACCGCTTGATCGACACGCTGGCCGTGACGGTGGACCGGGAGGAGGCGGGTCCCCTGTGGGCCGGGTATCAGGAAGCCCTCATCGAGGAGCAGCCCTACACGTTCTTCTACTTCCCGCAGAGGCTCGTGGGGTCGAACGTGCGCCTGCAGAACCTCGTCATGGACCAGCGCGGCGAATGGGTCAACATTCGCGAGTGGCACATCGACCCCGCGTCGCGATGACGGGTGAGGGCGCGTCCGGGTGACGCGCTACGTCCTGCGTCGGCTGCTCGGCGCCATACCCCTCGTCCTGGGCATCGCCACGATCATCTTCTTCGTGGTGAACCTCGCGCCGGGTGATCCCACGCTCTACATGATGTCACCCGGCATGAGCTCCGAAGTCGTGGAGCAGCTTCGGGTGAATTACGGACTCGATGAGCCCGTGCACGTGCGGTACGTGAAATGGGTCGGCGCCATGCTCACCGGTGACTTCGGGTACTCCTTCTCGTACAACCGGCCCGTCACCGAAGTTCTGATGAGCTTCCTCCCGAACACGCTCGTGCTGTCGGCCGTGGCGCTCCTGCTGGCCTTCCTGGCTGGCATCGTCCTGGGCACCATCCAGGCGGTGAAGCAGTACTCGGGGCTCGACTCGGCGCTGAGCGTGGTCCTGCTCTTCTTCTACTCGATGCCGTCGTTCTGGCTCGCCCTCATGCTGATCCTCGTGTTCAGCCTCATGGCGCGGAACGTGTGGGGGTGGCCCATCTACTTCCCGGGCTCCGGCATGATGAGCTCGGGATACGAGTTCCTGGGGCCGGGTGAGAAGATCCTGGACCGGGCCCGGCATCTGGTCCTGCCCGCGATGTCTCTCGCGTTGGTGCTGGCCGCGGGCGTTGCGCGTTACACGCGGGGTAGCATGCTCGAGGTGGTGCGCCAGGATTACGTGCGCACCGCTCGAGCCAAGGGGCTGCCGGAGCGGACGGTCGTCTTCAAGCACGCGCTCCGGAACGCGCTCATCCCGGTGATCACGCTGGTGGGGCTCTACATTCCCGTGCTGCTCAGCGGCACCGTCTTCATCGAGACCGTGTTCGCGTGGCCGGGGATGGGTCGCGCCATCGTCGAGGCGATCACCCTCAGGGACTATCCGCTGGTGATGGCGGCGTCGTTCTTCTTCGCCGTGATGGTCGTGCTGGCGAACCTGCTGGCCGATGTGCTCTATGCCGTGGTGGATCCGCGGATCCGGTATGAGTGAGGTGGGCGCGGCCACGTGGACCGGTGCGCCCCCGGAACCCACCCGACGGGTCGTGGGCGGGCGCGCCCTTTCGGCGGTCCTCCCCGGGGCGCCCCAACTCCTCGCGGGACGGTGGGGCGCCGGTACCGCCGCGCTGCTCACGTGGGTGGGCTTCCTGTGGATCGTCGTGGCGCGGTGGGATCGGGTGCGGGCAGGCGTGTCGGGGGCGTGGGACGAGCGGCTGGCGGTGGCGACGATGGCGGCTGGGCTGCTGGGCGCCTGGCTCTGGTCCTGGAGGGACGCGGGCCGGCCGCTCGCGGGGCGAGCCGTCGCGGTCAGCCAGTGGGACCTGGCCGTGCGTTCCTTCTCCAGGAGTCGAACGGCGGTGGCCGGGCTGATCGTGGTCGCGGCGCTATACGCCATCGCATTGGTGACGCCCCTCATCGCGCCCTACGACCCCATCGCCCAGGGGAACCTCGTCACGGAGCGGTTCGTGGGGCTGTCGGCGGCCCACCCCCTCGGCACCGACCAATTCGCCCGCGACGTGTTGTCACGGCTTCTCTACGGTGCGCGCATCTCGCTCTCCATCGGGTTCGTGGCCGTGGCCATCAGCGTGACCATCGGGACGCTCCTCGGGGCCGTGGCGGGTTACCTGGGCGGTCTCGCCGACACCGTCATCATGCGCTTCGTCGACATGGTGATCTCGTTTCCGCGGCTCATCCTCCTCATCACCATCATCGCCCTCTTCCAGCCGTCCATCTTCCTGATCACGGCGGTGCTGGGGCTGACGCTCTGGCCGAGCACCGCGCGTATCGTGCGAGGTGAGGTGCTGAGCCTCCGCGAGCGCGAGTTCGTGCAAGCTGCGGTCGCACTGGGATACTCCAAGACGCGCATCATCTTCAAGCATCTGATTCCCAACGCGCTGGCGCCGGTGATCGTCGCGGCTACGCTGGGCATCGGGAACACCATCGTGCTCGAGGCGGGCCTCTCGTTCCTGGGGCTCGGGGTGCAGCCGCCGACGCCGTCGTGGGGGACGATGGTCGACGCGGGGCGAGGTAATCTGCTGGATGCCTGGTGGCTGTCGACGTTCCCGGGGCTGGCCATCGTTTTCACGGTGCTGTCGTTCAACCTGGTGGGCGACGGGCTGCGCGACGCCCTCGATCCGAGGCTGCGGTCGTGA
>JBBDSM010000119.1:21079-25281 GCA_040904945.1 Gemmatimonadota bacterium | reverse complement strand
GCCGTGAGCAGGTCGCGGATCGCGGCAAGGAGCTCAGGGTCGTCCGTCAGCGGAGCCACGAGGGCCACCTCGCAGGCTGCCCGCGGTTCGAGCCCGCTCTCGATCAGGCGGCCCGTCGCGACCAGAAGACGCGTGCTGGGGACCTCGGCGAGGCCCCGATCACGGAGATTCCGGAGGCGGCCCGCCAGCTGGACGAGGTCCGCCGCGGTCCCCCGGTCCACGCCGCTTTCGTGACGCACGATGTCGATCTCGTGGTCCGCAGCCGGAAAATCGAAGTCGAGCGCCACGAAGCGTTGGCGCGTGCTGGGCTTCAAGTCCTTCAGCACGTGCTGGTATCCCGGGTTGTACGACACCACGAGCTGAAAGCCGGCGGCGGCCTCGATCAACTCCCCCGCCTTGTCGACAGGAAGGATCCTGCGGTCGTCGGTGAGCGGGTGAATGACGACCACCGTGTCCTGCCGTGCCTCGACCACTTCGTCGAGGTAGCAGATGGCGCCGTGCCGCGCCGCGAGCGAGAGCGGCCCGTCCTGCCATACCGTCTCGCCGTCGCGGATGAGGTAACGGCCGGTCAGATCGCTCGCGGACAGGTCGTCGTGGCATGCCACGGTCACCAGGGGTCTTCCCAGGCGCCATGCCATGTGCTCGACGAAGCGGGTCTTCCCGCACCCGGTCGGGCCCTTCAGCATCACCGCCAGCTCACGCTGGTGGCACATCTCGAAGATCTCGACCTCGTTGCCCGTGGGCAGGTAGTATGGCTCCTCGGCCGGGTGGCGCAGACCACCCGTGCCAGATTCGCTCATGGCGTCACGGGTTCCGCCTCACCCCGCTCGTGCGCGCCACCGCTGGGCGGGACGGGCGGATCGCGGAAGAAGTCGATGATGAACGCGGCCACGCCTGCCGTGAAGATGAACCCGGTCGCCAGCAGCATGAGGAAATGCGGCTGGATCTTGAACTGGGTCTCGATGTAGCCGAGGCCCATGATCCGCTCCAGATAGGTCTGCGTGATCCCGGCCGTGCCGAAGGCGAGCGTCATGCCGAACATTCCCCCGACCTGAAGCCAGAACGCCCAGATACCGAGCGACGTTTCGGCCGATTCGTCCTTCTTGCCGGTCAGGTGCGGCTTGGCGTAGGTCATGACCGCGAGCACGATCATGACGTAGGCGCCGAAGAATGCCGAGTGGCCGTGCATGGGTGTGATGAGCGTGCCGTGGGTCCACTTGTTCACCGCAGGCCAGGTGTGGGCGAGCCCCAGCAGGCCGGCGCCGAACGCCGTGAAGATGGCGCTCCCGATGGTCCAGTGGAGCGCGAGCTGATTGGGATGTCCGAAGCCCGATCTTCGCATGGCGAAGTACGCGTACATGGCCATACCGAAGAGCGCGAGCGGCTCGAGCGCGCTGAAGATGCCGCCCACCGGCAGCCAATACGCCGGGACGCCGATCCAGTAGTAGTGGTGGGCCGTCCCGAGGATCCCCGCGATGAAGACGAGGCCGACGATGACGTAGAGCCACTTCTCCATCATCTCGCGGTCGGCGCCCGAGAGACGGATCAGCAGATAGGCGAGGAGCCCGGCCTGGATCATCTCCCAGACGCCCTCGACCCAGAGGTGGATCGTCCACCACCGGTAATAGATGCTGACCGTGTAGTTGTTGTACGTGATCAGCGCCGGGAGGTAGAGGATCGCGGCGAGCGCGAGTCCCGCCACCAACACCGCCTCCGTCGTGGTCCAGCGTTTCGCCTTGTAGATGGTCATCCCGATGTTGTAGAGGAACATCAGCATGACGATGACGATGACGATCTTCAGCGGGAACGGCTGCTCCAGGAACTTGTTGCCCGCGGTCCACTCGAACATGTAGCCGATGACCGCCGTGAGCCCCATCAGCGTCCAGGCGATAAGCTGGATATACGCCAGCTTCACGCTGTAGATCTCGGTGCGGGACTCCTCCGGGACCACGTAGTACGCGGCGCCCATGAAGCCGGCGAGCACCCATACGATGAGCAGGTTCGTGTGGATGGCCTTCGCGGTGTTGAAGGGCATCCAGCTCATGATCGGATCGGGCCCGAGGTACTTCACCGCGAGCAGGAGACCGAACACCATCTGGAGGCCGAACAGGATCAGGGCGACGGCGAAGTACGGGTATGCGACGAACTGGGAACGGAAGCGCATGGTGGCCCCTCAGCGCAGGGTCATGAGGTAGGCGACGAGATGGTCGATCTCTTCTGGCGTGAGGAGGTCCTCCGTGTTGGCGGGCATGAATGAGACCCCGCCCGCGGAAAACGTCTGACCCGGCACCAGGTAGGCATTCGGTTCCAGGATCGACTCTCGGATATAGCTCTCGGCGTCGGTCGCCGATCCCGTGTAGTCACCGCTGGCCATGATCTCCTCCGCTCGGCCGCCGATGCCGGCCATCGACGGACCCACCATCGCCGTTCCCGGCGCTGTGGAATGACAAGCGAAGCATCCGGGTACGGGTTGGTTGAAGACGGCTTGCCCGAGCGCCACCGGCTCGTTCGAGACCGCGTCCGTGGCGCTCCGGCCTGCCATGCCCCCGATCGGACCGCTGGTCACCAGGATCGGGCGCGGCGGCCATCCCTGGTTGTCGATCTTCGAGACCCAGTCCAGGAAGGCGATGACCTGCGCGATCTCCGTGTCGTCCAATTCCGGGTCCGGCATGAGCCGGCGGTGCACCTCGTCGGAGTAGAACTGCGACGGGTCCTGGAGGAAGGCCGTCAGGTAGGCCTCGCCCCTGTGCTGGGTGATCTTCGTCAGGTCCGGCGCGAAATACGCGCCCTCACCGAGCAACGTGTGGCAGTTGATGCAGTTCTTGCGGTGCCAAACGTGCTTGCCCTCCGTCACGTCTTCCGTGATGAGGTGCGCGTTGGTCAGCTCGGGGAACTGGCGGTGGCTGTCCACGGTCATCGCGATGAAGATGAGCGCGAAGAGCGCGGTGCCCACGATGAAGAACAGACGGGTCTGACGTTTGGTCATGTCAGACTCCGATGAACGACCAGTTCTCGACGGCGATAACGATCGCGAAGAGAACGGTGATGAGCATCAGGGCCAGGGTGGCCCAGGCTATGAAGCGGGCGGGTCCGTGGACACGTGCTGCGGTGTCGACGTCGTCGAGCTGTGCCATGCTGGACCTCTTTCTGAGAGGGGCCGGCGCCGGAGAGGCGACACTCTGATCGCATGCTGCGGGCGCATACTACGGCGAACGCGTTGGGGATCGCAACCGGGCCGCCTTTCCGTCGACCCGCTATTCCTCCCTCGGGTCCGGATCGCGGAGGATCTCCACGTCGATCGTCACGACCGCGCCTTCGGAGATCTCCCGCGCCGCGAGACGGTACTCCCCCGCATCCATGCGCGCGCCCTCGGCGAGGTCCGGGCCCAGCCGCTCCGCCATCAAGGAGCCGAGCGTCCGGTTCGGGTCGGGGTCGAGGTGGATCCCGTAGAATTCCTCTACGTCGCGTACCGTCGTCTTGGCGGCGAGGGGGAAGGTCATCGCCACGGTGCGCTCGCTCGCCGGGACCCGCCGGGGGGCGAACCAGCGGTCCACGACCTTCCGTACGGCCGGCTTGAGCACGACGAATACGTGATCACCGGGTGTGATTCTCGTACTTCCGCGCGGCGGAATGACGTCGTTGTCCCTCACGAGCATGGCGATTACCGCACTCTCCGGCAGCGCCAGATCCCGGACCAGCCGATCGGCGACCAGGCTGTCGCGTGTCACGAGATAGTCCACGATGTCGCCGTCGACGTCCCGCAGCGAGGTGATCTCGAGGGAGACCGGAGGCGCCGGAGCCCGCTCCTCTCGCACGCCGAGCCGGGTCGCGACCCACGGTAGGCTCCACCCCTGGAGAAGGGCGGACAGGATGACGACGAAGAAGACGACGTCGAACAGATCGAGGGCGTCCGGAATGCCGCCGAGGAGCGGATAGATGGCGAGGATGATGGGAATGGCGCCCTTGAGGCCGGCCCACGACAGGAAGGCGAGCTCCTTGGGCCTGAATCCGAACGGAGCGAGGGTCAAGAACACTGCCGCGGGCCGCGCCACGAAGATGAGCGCTCCGGCCACGAGCGTTCCCGGGAGCGCGGCGTCCATGATGCGTGAGGGCGTCGCGAGCAGGCCGAGCGTGACGAACATGACGATCTGGGCCATCCAGGCGGCCCCGTCGTGGGCCTGCAGGACGCCGCGCTTGAAGAC
>JBBDSM010000119.1:19487-20979 GCA_040904945.1 Gemmatimonadota bacterium | reverse complement strand
ACGAGCCCCACCGTCAGGAGCACGGCCATGGGATCGTTGGACCCCGACTCCACTTCCACCGTCGCGGCGATCCTCTCCCGCAGGTCGAGGCCCTGGCCCCTCAGCACGGCGAACACGGCCGCCGCGTCCGTCGATCCGACGATGCTGCCCAGCAGCAATCCCGCCAGGAGGGGAACACCCAGGAGCCAGGACGCGAACAGTCCGGTCAGTCCCGCCGTGAGCAGGACGCCGAGGGTCGAAAGCCCCAGTGCCGGGCGCCAGGCCAGGCGCACCGACTCCAGGGGCGTCCGCAGCCCACCGTCGAAGAGAATGAGAAGGAGCGCCACGGTTCCGGCGCCGTGGGCCAGGGCGAAGTCGTCGAAGGCGAGACCCAGGGGGCCGTCTTCGCCGGCCAGCATGCCCACCCCCATGAAGATGACGAGCGTCGGCACGCCCACCCGAGCCGAGAGCTTGCTCGACAGGATGGAGACGAGGAGCAGCGCCGCGCCCAGAAGGATCAGTGTATCGATGCCGGGCATCGGCGTCCTCGCTCGGTCGGGTGCGGGAGTGGGTCCGGACGAGGATCGCGTCCCGGAAGCGTCTGGGCAAAGTGGAGTGCGGGAGGATTGGTGCGCGAGGGCGACCGGTGCGACTATCCGGCTTCCGCGGAAGGAACACCTCCACGTGACGAACCGGAGCGAATCATGAAGCGTACTCTCGCCGGACGGACCCTCTTCATGACCGGCGGCTCGCGCGGCATCGGGCTGGCCATCGCCAAGCGAGCGGCTGAAGACGGCGCCAACGTCGTGATCGCGGCCAAGACGGTCGAGCCCCACCCGAAGCTCCCCGGCACGATCCACACGGCAGCCGAGGAGATCGAGGAAGCCGGCGGAAAGGCGCTCGCCGTCCAGTGCGACATCCGTCACGAAGATCAGGTGGAGTCCGCGATGGAGGCGGCCGTGGAGCGCTTCGGCGGCATCGACATCCTCGTGAACAACGCCTCGGCCATCAGCCTGACGCCGACGCTCGAGACCTCCATGAAGCGCTTCGATCTCATGCACGAGGTGAACGCCCGGGGGACGTTCCTGTGCTCACGCGTGGCGTTGCCGCACCTCCTCCGTTCGGACAACCCGCACATCCTGACCCTCGCGCCGCCCCTCAACATGAATGCGCACTGGTTCGCGGCCCATCTGGCCTACACCATGTCGAAGTACGGCATGTCGATGTGCGTGCTGGGCATGGCCGAGGAGTTCCGGAAGGATGGCGTGGCGGTGAACGCGCTGTGGCCGAGGACCATCATCCATACGGCCGCGCTCAACCTGCTCCCGGGCGTGGACGTGAGTCGCTGCCGGACGCCGGAGATCGTGGCCGACGCGGCGCACGCGATCCTCACCCGCCCGGCGAAGGAGACCACCGGCAACTTCTTCATCGACGACGAGGTGCTGGCGGAGGAGGGGGTCACCGATCTCGATGGCTATGCCGTGGAGCCGGGCAAGCCGCTGCTGCCGGACCT
>JBBDSM010000119.1:0-19387 GCA_040904945.1 Gemmatimonadota bacterium | reverse complement strand
GACCACGGGTCGAGCTCTACCACGCGGTAGAGCGGCGAGTCTCCGAGGCGGAGCTTGAGCTCCTTCACGGCATCGCGGAGGGACGGTGGCACGTCGCCCTGGAGCGGGCCGCTTCCAGCACCCTCCCGGCTTCCCGCCTCTTTCCGGTCGAAGAGGCTCTCCTGGGCCGAGGGCGCGCCGAAGTCGGTGATCTCGAAGAAGAGGGTATCGACGGCCTTCGGCGGTGGGGCGATGGCCATCTTCGCCCGGAGGGGCGCGGCGATGCGCTCGCGTACGGTCGTGGGTTCCCGGAGCGTGGCCTCCACGACCCAGGAGCCCCCGCCCTCCAGATGGGCGCCGAGCCGGACGCCCGTCACGCTCCGACCTCGGCGCGCGGGGCGGGTGAGCGCGCGCTCCACGAGTCGGTCGAGGGCGCCGTGCAGGGTGTCGACCATGCCCACCGGATTCGAGAACGCGAGCGATGCGCGTAGCGGTCGGGGGCGGTGCCACGGCCGCACCGGATCGATGCGCCGGCCGGAGGCCCAGGCGTGGATGGCGCGACCGGTCTTCCCGAACTGGGCGACGAGAGACGGCTCCGGCAGCTCCCGGAGGTCCGCGAGCGTGTCGATGCCGAGGCGCTCGAGCCGCTCGATCATGCGCGGATCGACCTGGAGGACGCGGACGGGACAGCCCCCGAGAAACACGCTCAGATCTTGCTCGGGCACGATCACCGGCTCGCCCCGTCCGGCGCGCGTCGCGGCCACCCAGGCACCGAAACGGCCCGGCGCCATCCCGGCACGGAATGCGGCCACGAGCGGGGCGGGGAAGATCTCGAAGAGCGCGCCGAGTGTCCGCTCGATCTGGCGCCGGGGCGAGCCGAAGATGCGGTCCAGCCCGTCCATCCCCAGGAAGACCCGTCCCCGTCCCGCCGGCTCGATCACCGGAGAGACCTCGGTCAGGGTCTCGAGCAGGATGTCCGTGGCGGCGTCGTAGTGGGCCGGGTCGGGCTCGAGCAGCGTCAAGGCAGGGCAGAGCGAGACGGCCTGGGACACGCGCTGGCCGGGCCGGACCCCCGCTTCGTGGGCACGTGCCGAGACCTGCCAGACGGTCCGTTGCGTGTGCTCGCCTTCGGAGAGGAGCGCGACGGAGGTGCGGTCGAGCTCCGGGGAGCGGACGAGCTCGAGGCGGAGCTCGAAGGTGGGGAGCCAGAGACAGAGCGCCGTGCGGTTGCCGGGGGATGCGGGCCGGGGGGATGAGGGTTGGAAGGGGGTGGGGGGGTGGGACGTAGTCTGAGCCCACCCGCGCCCGTTCAGGTGGGTGGGAACATGTTCGGCACTCGCGCGGGACTGCGACATGGCGGTATGGGACGCTCCTGTGACGGGGCCGGCGACTGGGTCAGGAAACCGAACATAAACCGAAAGCTGGGGGTGTGCAACGAGGCTCCGGACGGTGAGCGCGACACCGGCTTCGCGCTTACTTTGCAGGTCCTTCGACCCGCTCGTTCGCCTGCTACAATGAGGAGCGCTCCATGCTCTCTCCGCTCTCCAGACGCCCCCTACGAACCGCTGGAGTGGCGTCCTTTCTGGGCCTCTGCCTGTTCCTGATCCCGGGACGGACCCCCTCATCCGCGCCGGTATCCGGGCCCGAGGCCCGAAGCCCGAGCGAGGCCATGCCCGCCAAGAGCATCGCGTTCTATGTAGGCCGCAACCTCACCGAAGACGGCTCCGTGCTGCTCGGCGGCTTCGGCCACGAGCCGTCGAGCCATTGGTACGAGATCACGCCCGCGCGCACATTCCCGCCCGGCACGACCATGGAAGTCGGCATCACGGAGGAGGCGCGCATCCCGGGGGAACGCTTCCGGATTCCCCAGGTCACGGAGACGCTCCGCTTCATCACGACCAACTATTCGGAGTTCGCGGGCTTTCCGCCGCCGCTCACCAACGGAGGGCTGAACGAGCGCGGCCTGGCGGCCCGGGACGTCTGGTCCCCGTCGCGCCCGGAGCTGGTGGAGATGACGCCCGTCCCGCAGCGCGGGCTCAATTACAGCGACCTGTCCCGTATCGCCATGGAGCGGGCCGGCTCCGCCCGCGAGGCCGCAGAGATCGTGGGGCGGCTCATCGACGAGCACGGCTACGCCACGTACGGCGGCAACTCGCACCTCTTCGCCGACGCCGAGGAGGGGTGGGTCCTCATCAACTATGCCGGAGGTCGGGGGCTCTGGGCCGCAGAGCGGCTCGGGCCGGATGACGTGCGCGTATCGTATCCGGGCTACATCGCCGACTTCCCGGTGGACTTCGAGCGCTCGCCCGACCACATGGGCTCGGAGAACCTCGTCTCTTTCGCCGTGGAGCAGGGGTGGTGGAACCCGGACGGAGGCGAGCCCTTCAACCTGCACCGCGTCTACGGCCGGACCTTCCCGAGCGATCCCTCCCAGGACGACCCTCACAACCTGTTCCGCGATCCGCCTCTCCTCGAAGAAGAGGTCCGGCGGATGGCTCCGGTGTCGGTGGCCGACATGATGGCGCTCGTTCGCGATCCGCGGTGGTCGAACGACGGCTCGGGCTACGGCCAGGTGGCGCACCTCAGGCCGGACGTGCGTCCGGAGCTCGTCCCGCTCTGGATGTCCATCACCGGCTCGGTGGCGAGCCCGTTCGTGCCGGTCCGGCTGGGCGTCCGGGACGTGCCGCCGGAGTACAAGCAGCATCGCTACATGACCAAGGATGCCGACGACGCCTTCCTGGACGCGGACTTCGCTCCGCTCGAAGCGACGCGCTCGGCGTTCAGGGTCCACAAGCGGCTCCTCTACCACGCGTGCGAGCAGCCCGAAGCCTTCCTCCGGCCCGTCACCGCGGATCTGGAGGCGTTCGAGGCACGCCTCATCGCCGAGCAGGCCGGACTCGAGCGGGAGGCCGGAGCGCGTTATGCGGCCGGCGATGTCGACAGCGCACGGGACACCCTGACGGTCTATACCGAGCGGCGGCTCCTCGACGCGCTCGACCTGGGCGAGGCCCTGGTCGCACGGACCGAAGCGGAGACCCGCGACCGGCTCGGCATCCGGATGCCCGACACCGAGGTGCCGGAGGGTGCGACCTGGCGCCCGGAGAGCGGACCCATGACGCTCCGGTCGGGACGGACGTACCACCGGTGTTTCCAGGAAGGGCTCGGGACGTATCCCAGGCCGCACGGAAGCCATGCGTCCGAGGCCGACGACGAGCTGATCCGCCGGATTCTGGCGGGCCGCTGATGTAGGCCGCGCGTCACCTACCCGGCACGCTTGATCGGCTCCCCCGCACGCGGGTAGCTTCCGGGCTCTCCCCTCCACGCCCCTCACCGATTTTCCAAGGACGGACCCATGCAGCTCCGCTACGTGGACGCCAACCCTGCAGAGTACGAGACACCCCTCCTGGGAGTCGTCGTCTTCCAGGGCACCGAGGCTCCCACGGAGTCGCTCGCTGGGCTCGACGAGCGGCTCGGAGGGCTGATCGCTCGGTCGCTCGAGAGCGGCGACATGAAGGGGCGCGAGGACCAGGAGGTGCTCCTGTACGCGTCCGCGGACGGGCCGGAGCGCGTGTTGCTCCTCGGGGGCGGCAAGGAGAAGGACGCGAGCGCCGAGACGGTCCGCAGGATGGCCGGTCGCCTCGTGCGCGCCGCGGAGCGCCTGGGGCTCGAGCGTGCTTCGCTGGCGCTTGCGGGGCTCGAGCGGTTGGACCCCGAGACTGCGGCACAGGCCGCGGCCGAAGGAGCCGCCCTCGCAGCGTGGCGCTTCACCGAGCTCAAGGCCCCGAGTGAGGATGCTCCCGTGACGGAGGTGCGCGCGGTAGATCTGGTCGGCTCGGGGGACGACGGCGGGTTCGGTCGCGGCACCATGGCCGGCGCGGCCATCGCGCGCGGCGAGAACCTCGCGCGGACGCTGCAGTCCCGTCCCGGAAATGTGGCCACCCCTACCCACCTCGCCGAGGAGGCCGTCCGAATCGCGGGCTCCCTCAACATGTCCGTCGAGGTCTGGGACGAGGCCCGCATGGCCGAGGAGGGGATGCACGCGATCCTGGCGGTATCCCGTGGCTCCTTGGAGGAAGCGCGCCTGATCGTCATGCGGCACGAGGGGGGTGAGGAGGGCGATCCGCCCCTGGTGCTCGTCGGTAAGGGGCTCACGTTCGACGCCGGCGGCATCTCGATCAAGCCGTCCCTCGGCATGCAGGACATGAAGTTCGACATGTCGGGCGGAGCGGCGGTGATCGGCGCCATGCAGGCGATCGCAGAGCTGGGGGTGAGGGCCAACGTCGTCGGCATCGTGCCGTCGTCCGAGAACCTCCCGTCGGGGACCGCGGTCAAGCCGGGTGACGTCATCCAGACCCTCGGTGGCAAGACGGTCGAGGTCATCAACACGGACGCCGAGGGCCGGCTCATCCTGGCCGACGCGCTGACGTTCGGCGCCCGTCTGGGCCCGGCGGCCATGGTGGACTGCGCGACCCTCACCGGCGCGGTGGTCGTCGCGCTCGGGGACCACGCGGCCGCTCTGCTCGGCAACGACGACGCGCTCGTCCAGGAGCTGCTCGACGCCGGCACCCTGTCTGGAGAGCGGTGCTGGCAGCTGCCGCTCTGGGACGAGTACCGGAAGCAGCTCGATAGCGAGACCGCGGATCTCCAGAACATCGGAGGGCGATCGGCGGGCACGATCACGGCAGCGGCCTTCCTGAAGGAGTTCGTGGGGGATGTCCGATGGGCTCATCTCGACATCGCCGGTACGGCGTACGGAGACGGCGACCTGCCCTATCGGCGGAAGGGCGGATACGGCTTCCCGACCCGTCTGCTCGTCCAATGGGTCCGGAGCCGGAGCGGGTGAGGAAGCGTTTTTCCGTCCTTCTTCTCGCCCTGAGCGGGTGGCCGGTCGGAGCGGTCGCCCAGGATCCCGTACCCGACTCGGTGCTGGCCGACACGCTGACTACCGACAGCGTGCCCGACTTCCACAACCTCCCGGCGCACCTTGGCGGGGTCCGGTCCGGATGGGAGACAGGCGTGTGGAGTTGGGACCATGAGCAGATCATGGCGTCCGGAGCCCACACGCTGGTGGAGCTCGTGGACGAGGTCCCCGGGGTCGTGCCGCTCCAGGCGGGCGACTACGGCACGCCCGCGGCGTTCAGCGCGTTCGCGCATGGCGCCGGTGGGGTTCGAGTCGTTCGTGACGGCTTCGAGCTGTTGCCGATGTCGGGAGGCGTCGTCGATCTGCAGCGCGTCGGTCTCGGTGGGATCGAACGGGTCCGGGTCCGGCGGAGTGGAGGGCGGATTCTCGTCGAGATGTGGTCGCTCGACTACGAGGATCACCGGCCGTACTCCCTGGTCGAGGCCGGGACGGGCGATCTGGACAACAATCTGTTCCGCGGGACGTTCACCGCGCCGAACGCGCTGGGCGGGAGCCTGGGGCTCGCGCTCGAGCGCTCCGACACACGGGGCGCCGGTGGTCGGGAGACCGGAAGCCGGACGGGGAGCTGGGTCCGGTACCAGCTCCATCGCGGGGAAGGCGCCGGGATCGCGCTCGACTTCCGCCGCATGGGATCGCGCTCCGAGGTCACCGCCTATCCCGCGCCGGTGACCCGCACGGACCTGACGCTCCGAGGCCGGGCACGACTCGCCGAGGGCGTCGTGGCCGAGCTCTTCACCGGACGCCACACCCTCGATACGGAGGACGCGCGTCCGCTCTACGCGACCGAAGGAGGGGGGCGCACGCAGCACGGCGCGCGGGTGTCGCTCGAGACGGCCGGGCTGTGGGCGGACGGGGCGTTCCGCCTCTTCGGCGGGGATGATCTCATCGAGAATCGTCTGCACGTGGAGGGTGGGTGGCGCCGCGAAGGTCTCGGCGGGGTCACGGGGCGCGTGACGCGCGAGGACTGGAAGGGGGCGAGGCCGTGGAGCCGGTCGGTCGGCGGCTGGGTGGACGTCCTCCCGGGCGTCACACTGTTCGGCGACTGGAGCTCGGGACGCTACGGGGCCCGCTCCGGGCCGGTGCTCGACCGCACGCCACCGCCGCCCGCCGAGCCGGATCCCGACGATCCGGAGGCGCCGGTCGACCCTGCGCCACCCGCCTGGGAGTCGCGTCGCCCGGCCACGCTCTGGCTCACGGACCGCACGACCTACCGGGCCGGGGCCACCCTCTCGTGGTGGGGCGCGACCATCTCCGCGGCGGCGCTCGGGCTCGAGCACGACGTCTCGCTGCCGTTGGGGCTCGCGCCCGATCTCGGCACCGACCCTGTGCCCGGGGCGACGAGGCGGGGATGGGAGGCGCACGGGCGCGTGCCGACTCCACTCGAGGGCCTCGAGCTGGTGGGCTCGTACCAGGAGTGGGACCGACCGGGCCCATACCTCCCCGCCCGGATCTACCGGGGGGCGTTCGACTTCCACCGCCTCTCCATGGAGTCCCAGAATCTGGAGCTCAGGGCGAGCGTGGGGGTGCGTGGCCACGACCCGATGCAGGTGTTCGCGCCTGCGGCGGACGACGATCCCGGTGCCGCGGAGCTCGTGACCGTTCCCTTCTATCAGAGCTGGGACGCCCGCATCCAGGTGCGCATCGTGACCGTCCGGATCTTCGTGTCGTGGGAGAACGTGACCGTGCGCCGGAACCTTCAGGCGTTTCCGGGGCGGGTTCTGCCGGCGCTCCGGACTTCGTACGGCCTCCGCTGGACCATGCGCAACTGACTGACCGACCTTCGGGCGTTCGCCGATCGGTATTAGTATTATCGGCTATGCATGGAGCGCAAAGATGATCCGAAGCATGACGGGGTACGGCGACGCCGAGCGGGAGACCGACGACGGTCTCGTGCGGATCGAGGTGCGTACCGTCAACCACCGCTTTTTCAATACCAGCGTGAAGACGCCGCAGGGGCTCGACCGGTTCGAGCGCGCCGTCGTCGAAGGGCTGAAGCGGCATCTAACCCGAGGACACGTGAGCGCCTCGCTCACGATCGGTCGCGGCTCGGGCGGCATGGGCCGCGAGGTCCAGGTGGACTTCGATCGCGCCGAGGCGTTGAAGAATGCCCTCGAGGGACTCCGCGAGCACCTGGCCGTGCCGGGCGTGGTCGACCTCCAGATGATGGCGCGCTTCGGGGAGATCTTCCGTGGCGGCGAGCCGGAGCGCGGCGCGAGCCTCGAGCCCGAGTGGGTGGAGAAGCTCGCGGCCGACGCGGCTTCGGCGGCTCGCGAGATGCGCGAGGCCGAGGGACGCCGGCTCGAGACGGACCTTCGTGGCCGGGTGGACGCGATGGACGCCCTTCTCGACCAGGTGGCCGAACGCGCGCCCGAGCGACTCACGGCCGAGCGTGACCGCCTCCGGGAGGCCGTCGCGGAGCTCAGCGGCCAGGTCGACGTGGACGAGGACCGGTTGGCTCGAGAGATCGCGTACCTCGCCGAGCGCTGGGACATCAACGAGGAGATCGTCCGGTACCGGTCGCACCTCGAGCTCTTCCGGGAGGCACTGGGGTCCGATGGAGAGGAGCCGGTGGGTAAGCGGCTCGGCTTCCTGGTCCAGGAGATGCACCGGGAGGCCAACACGATCGGCTCCAAGGCCAACGACGCGCGGATCGCGCAGGCATCGGTCGGCCTCAAAGAGGAGATCGAGCGCGTGCGCGAGCAGGTCGAGAACGTCGAGTGACGTCCCGCGCCTGTCCCGTCGTCCTGGCGGCGCCGAGCGGCACCGGCAAGACGACGCTGTCGCGGCGGCTCGTCGACGGATCCGGGCGGTACGAGTTCTCGGTGTCGGCCACGACGCGGGCCCCGAGGGGTACGGAGCGGGACGGGATCGATTATCATTTCGTGGACCGCGAGACCTTCATGGCGAGGGTCGGGCGGGGTGAGTTGGCCGAATGGGCCGAGGTCCACGGACGACTGTACGGGACGCCGAGGGCCGAGTTCGAGGCCGCCGCAGCGCGCGGCGCGCACGTCGTGCTCGACATCGACGTCCAGGGCGCGCGGCAGGTGAAAGAGGCGTTCCCGGCGACCAAGTTGATCTTCGTGCTGCCACCGTCCGTCGAGTCCCTGCTGGCTCGCCTACGCGAGCGGGGAACGGAGGACCGGGACGACATCGAGCGCCGGCTGCGGTCCGCGCTCGACGAGCTGGATGCGGCCGAGGCGTTCGATTACGTGATCGTCAACGACGATCTCGAGCGATGCCTGGCCGAGATCGAGGTGATCGTCGCGGGTGAGTTGGCCCCCGCCGAGACGTCGGGCACGAAGGAGGACGCGCGCGGGCTGAGAGAGCACGTAGCCCGGGTGTTGGAGGGGGAAATCGAGGAACGCGCGGCCGGGTAGGCGCGGGTTCCGTTGCGGGTCACCAGAGTACGACAGGGAGAGACCAGATGCGGGTGTTCACACCGATTGAAGTGGCGGCCGGAACCGAGAGCAAGTATCTCGGCGTGCTCGTCGCGGCCAAGTATGCGCGCGAGCTCAACTCGCTTCCTCGTGAGGCGATGCCCATCGGCGAAGAGAAGAAGCTCACGACCCGCTCGCTCGAGGCGCTGACCTCCGGCCAGATCGAGTTCAGGCTCGTGAAGCGCCGGCGTCGCGAAGAGTAAGCGGACGGACGGTTCCGTCGTGCCGCCCGTCGTGCTCGTTCCGCGTAGCCCCTGGAAGGGTCGGCGGATCGTCCTCGGCGTGACCGGGGGTGTGGCGGCCTACAAGACGGTGCAGCTCGCACGGGATCTGACCCGGCTGGGCGGCGTGGTGGACGTGGTGCCGACCGAGTCGGCACTTCGCTTCGTCACGCCGCTTTCGTATGAAGCGGTGACCGGGCGGCCTCCGTTGACGGACATGTTCTCCGCCGAGGGCGCGGCGCTGCACGTGAGGCTCGGCCGGGAGGCCGACGTCGTCTGCGTCGCCCCCGCCACCGCCGACTTCGTCGCGCGGGCCGCGCACGGTCGCTCGAACGACCTGATCTGCACGACGCTCCTGGCGACCCGGGCCCCCGTGGTCGTCTGCCCGGCCATGAACGACGTCATGTACGATCACATCCAGGTCCGGGCGAACCTCGAGCATCTGTCGAGCGCCCTGGGCTACGAGGTAGTGGGTCCGGCCGTTGGTCCCCTCGCGGCGGGCGAAGGGGAAGGGCCGGGTCGCATGACGGAGCCGGTCGAGATCGTAGAGCACATCGGGCGGGCGCTCGGACGAGACACCCGTTGGCAGGACCGACACGTGCTCGTGACGGCCGGTCCCACCCGCGAACCCATCGATCCGGTGCGCTACGTCGGGAACCGCTCGTCCGGACGCATGGGATACGCGCTGGCCGCCGCGGCTTGGCGAAGGGGCGCGCGGGTCACGCTCGTGAGCGGGCCGAGCGCACTGGACGCTCCGGTGGGCGTGGATCTCGTCCGGGTCGAGTCGGCGGTCGAGATGCACGCCGCGGTCGCGGAGCGGATCGGGGATGCCGACGTGTCGATCTTCGCCGCGGCGGTCGCCGACTACCGGCCTGCCGACGTTCGGAGCGACAAGCTCAAGCGCCGCGACCAGGGCGACGCGCTCGCGCTCGAGTTGACCGAGAACCCAGACGTCGCGCGGGACACGATGAGCCAGCGGAAGGCCGGCAGCGTCGCCGTGGGCTTCGCACTCGAGACGTCCGAGGTTCTCACCAACGCAAGGAAGAAGCTCGAAGCGAAGAGCTTCGACCTGCTCGTGGCCAACGACGCCGGCGAGGAGGGCGCCGGGTTCGAGGTCGACACGAACCGCGTCACCATCCTGAGCGCTGAGGATGATCCCGAGCGGCTTCCACTCGCCTCGAAGCACGAGGTGGCCGAACAGATCCTGGACCGGGTGACCTCCGCGCTGGAGCGAGGCTCGTGAGCGGGGACATCGACCTCCGCGCCATGGCCGCGCGTCTCGTCCGGCAGAGCCTCGACATGGGCGAGACCGAGTGGTTCCTGGACGGACTCGACCGTGAGCGCGCGATGGCGCTGGTGCGGGCAGCGAAGCGGGCCCCGGGGACTCCCGCCGCCACGGCTCCGGAAGCCACCGGCCAGGCCGCCGCCAGGGCCGCCGAGCCATCCGTTGCGGAGCCCGCCCCGGACCGTGCCGCCGCCCGCTCCCTGGCGGAGATGGTGCGTGAGGAGATCGACCGCTCGAACGAGGCGAGCCGTCCCGCCGCGTCCGGGGCGGCGGGCGACCGCCAGACGTCCAGCCCTGAGTCGAAGCCGGCCGCACGCGGGGATCTTCCGGTCCTTCCCGATGACCACGACGGGCTCCGCGACCTCGCGCTCGGCTGCACGCGGTGCGGCCTGTCGGAGAGCCGCACGCAGGTCGTGTTCGCCGACGGCGCGCCCGATGCGCGGCTCATGGTGGTCGGCGAGGCGCCGGGCGCGAACGAAGACGAGACGGGGATCCCCTTTGTGGGCGCGGCCGGGAAGTTCCTCGACCTCCTTCTGGCGACCGTCGATCTGTCGCGGGAGGAGTCGGTCTACATCTGCAACGTCTTGAAATGCCGCCCGCCCGGGAACCGGAACCCCGAAGCGCGCGAGATCGAGACGTGCTCGCCCTACCTGCTCAAGCAGATCGAGATCGTCCAGCCCCGGGCGATCCTCGCGGTCGGCTCGTTCTCGGCCCAGCTCCTGACCGGGCGGGAGAAGACGGCGCTCGGCAAGCTTCGCGGCGAGGTGCACAGCTATCAGGGCGTCCCTCTCGTGGTGACATACCATCCGGCCGCGCTGCTCCGCAATGCGAACTGGACGAGGGCGTTCTGGGACGACTTGCAGCTTCTTCGGGACGTGATGGACGAGGCCGGGTAGTTCGCCCCTCCTCCGCGACTGCGGGGTCCCGTAGATTGCGGGTCCGACTCCCCATGCATCTCATCGATCGAGCCCTGGCTTGGAAGCACCTTCCTCCCTGACCCAGGCGGTCTTCGACCGCACCCCGCCGTTCTCGCTGGAAGCCGAGACCGCCATCCTCGGCGGCATGCTCATCGACCGCGACGCCGTCACGAAGGCCGTCGAAGTCCTCCAGGAGACGATGTTCTACCGGGAGGCCAACCGGCGCCTCTACAGGGCGATGATCCGGCTCTTCGAGCGCGGGGACGTGATCGACGTCATCACCGTGTCGGAGGAGCTCAAAAAGTCCGACGAGCTCGAGTCCGCTGGGGGGTTCGACTACCTGGGCAACCTGGTCGACGCGGTCCCGACCGCGGCGAACCTCGAGTACCATGCGCGTATCGTGCGCGACAAGGCGCTCTTGCGCCGTTTGGTGGAGCAATCCACGTCGATCATCCGGGACGTCTACGAGCAGGGTGAGAAAAGTGTCGACGAGCTCCTCGACGAGGCCGAAGCGCGCATCTTCCAGGTGGCGGAGAGCCACAAGCGCGAAGGCTTCGTCTGGATCAAGGAGATCCTCTGGTCGGCGTTCGAGCACATCGAGCGGCTGCAGCAGTCGGACTCGGGCATCACGGGCGTGCCGAGCGGCTTCCCCGACCTCGACCGCATGACGACCGGCCTCCAGAAAGGCGACCTGGTGATCGTGGCCGCCCGTCCGTCGATGGGGAAGACCGCCTGGGTCATGAACGTGGCGGCCAACGCTGCGATCACGCACAACGTGCCGGTGGCGATCTTCTCTCTCGAGATGTCGTCCGAGCAGCTGGTGCAGCGCCTGCTGTGCTCCGAGGGACGCATCGACGCGCAGAAGCTTCGGAAAGGCCGGCTCTCTCAGGAGGAACACCAGCGCCTCGCCGCCGCCGCGGGGCATCTGAACACCGCCCCGATCTGGATCGACGACCAGCCGGGAAGCAACATTCTCGAGATCCGCGCCAAGGCCAGGCGCCTCCAGTCGGAGCTGCGGAGGGACGACAAGGACCTCGGCATGATCATCATCGACTACATGCAGCTCATGGGGAGCGCCGGTCAGTCCGAGAGCCGCGTGCAGGAGGTCAGCCAGATCTCCCGGGGACTCAAGGGTCTGGCGCGTGAGCTCGACGTGCCGCTCATCGCGCTGTCGCAGCTCAGCCGTGGTCCCGAGCAGCGGACCGACAAGCGCCCCATGCTGTCCGATCTGCGTGAGTCCGGTTCCATCGAGCAGGATGCCGATGTCGTCATGTTCCTCTACCGGCCCGAGTACTATGCTCCGGCGGAGAAGAAGGAGGAGCTCGAAGGCAAGTCGGAGTTGATCGTGAGCAAGCAGCGGAACGGACCTACAGGTGTGGTGCAGCTCTTCTTCCAGAAGGCCTACACGCGCTTCGATTCCGTGGCGCCCGGGAGCTACGGGAACGGCCAGGGCGGCGATGACGGCGGTTACGGGCCGTGACCGACGGTGAGGCGCGGCGCCCCCGGGTGGGCGTCGTCGTTCCGGCCGCCGGGTCGGGACGGAGGATGGGCGGGGTGAAGAAGCCGTTCCTGGAGCTGGCGGGTGAGCCGGTACTCGCGCGGGCGCTCCGGCCGTTCCTTACCGACGCGCGGGTGGTCTCGATCGTGGTCGCGCTTCCGCCCGACGACGAGGAAGGACCGCCGGCCTGGCTTACGGCCCTCGACCCGCGCATCCGCGTGACGGCCGGCGGCGCGACGCGCACCGAGTCGGTCCGGGCAGGCATCGCCCGGCTCGAGGACGACCTCGACGTCATCGCCGTGCACGACGCGGCCAGGCCGTTCGTGACCGCGGAGGTCGTGGCGCGCTGCCTGGACATCGCGTCCGGCGGTGTGGGCGCGGTGGCGGGAACGCCCGCGGTCGACACGCTGAAGCGGGTCGACGCCGACGGCCTCATCGTCGAGACTCCGCCCAGAGCGGCTATGTGGCACGCGCAGACGCCTCAGGTTTTCCCGGCCGAGATCCTTCGGCGAGCCTACGCGGACGGGGCGGGAGAAGGCACCGACGATGCGGCGCTGGTCGAAGCGCTCGGCACCCCGGTGCGGATGGTCGACGCCGGGCCGGGCAACTTCAAGGTGACACGTCCCGACGACCTCGTGGTCGCTGAAGCCGTGCTCTCCCGAGCCGCGCGCCAGGCGCCGTGAACGCGCGCGACGCCGTGGGCGGGCCCGACGCCGTACGCGGCCCCGAGCGTCTCGACCTACGGGGCGATCCCGAAAGAGACCTCGGGAGGGTCATCGCGCATCTCGAGGCCGGCCTCCCCATCGCGTACCCGACCGAGACGGTGTATGGCCTCGGCGGCCCCGTGACGCCCGAAGGGGTTGCCCGAGTCCAGCGTCTGAAGGCCCGGACGGCCGACCGCCCACTCCTGATCCTGGTCTCGGGACCCGATGCCGTGCCCGGGCTTCGGTGGACCGAGGCCGCTCGCGAGCTCGCTGGGGCGTTCTGGCCGGGGGCGCTCACCCTGGTCCTCGCCGACTCCGACCGTATCTTCCCAGATGGCGTCCGCAGCCAAAGCGGAGCGGGCGTCGGCGTGCGGGTCAGCCCGCACCCGTTCGTGCGGCGGCTCCTGGAGGGTTACGGGGCCCCGCTGACGTCGACCAGCATGAACGAGCCCGGGAGCGTCCCGGCCCGTTCGGGATCGGAAGCGATGGAGATCGCGGGAACGATGGACGACCGCGTCCTCGTCGTGGATTGGGGTACGCTGCCCCCGTCCGAGCCGTCCACCGTGCTCGACTGTACGGGGCCGGAGCCGGTCGTGGTGCGCGCGGGCAGCGTGCCCGTCGGCCGCCTCCGCTGTGTCATCCCGGAGATCCATGAGCCGTTCGACCACTGAGAAAGACGACCAGGCCGAGACGCGGGACGCGCCTGGACGAGGCACGCACCGGATCCTGTTCGTGTGCACCGGCAACACCTGCCGCAGCCCGATGGCCGAGGCGATCGCGACGCGCCTGGCGGGCGAGGGAGCCGTGGCCGGCGTAGAGGCGCGGTCTGCGGGCGTGGGCGCATTTCCCGGCTCGCCTCCGTCGGAGGGCGCGGTGCGCGTCGCGTCGAAGCGAGGCATCGATCTGCGTGGCCATCGAGCGACGCTCCTCACGCGCCGCGAGATCGAGTGGGCCGACCTCATCCTGACGATGTCCCCGGGACACCTCATGCGCGTGAGCGAGCTCGGTGGCGGGGCCCGCGCCACCCTCCTGACCGCCTACGCCGAGGGTACCGAGACCGGGGCGGACTCGGGGTCCATCCCGGATCCGATCGGGGGGAGCGACGAGGAGTACGACCGCACGTACCAGCGCCTGGAGACTCTCATCGAGAAGGTCTTCCACCGTCTTGCCGACGAGGAGGCCGGATGACGGGCCCGCCCGGCCGGAGGCGTCTGCTCGCCCTGCTCGGCGATCCCGTCGATCACTCGGCGTCGCCGGCCATGCAGAACGCCGCCATCCAGGACGCGGGGGTGGACGGCGTCTACGTCGCGCTGGGGTGCGACGCCGAGGACCTGCCAGGGCTGCTCCGCGGCATCGCGCACGCGGGGGGTGGGGGCAACGTGACGCTCCCGCACAAGGAGAGAGCGGCGGGGCTGCTCGACCGGCCCAGTGAGGCGGTCCGGCGGACCGGTGCGTGCAATACGTTCTGGGGCGACGACGAAGGCCTCGTGCACGGTGACAACACCGACGTGGAGGGCTTCAAGCGGGCGCTGCGCGACTTCCTGCCCGAATCCGTTGCGGAGCGTCGCGTCCTGCTTCTCGGCGCCGGAGGCGCTGCACGCGCGGTGCTCCTGGGCCTCATGGAAGAAGGAGCGGAGCAGGTCGTGCTCCTCAACCGGACGCCGGAGCGGGCACGCGCCGTGGCCCGGCGGATCGGCGGCGAGCGTGCACGGGTCGCTGCCGAGATCGACGACGTGAAGGGGATGGACTTCGGGCTCGTGGTCAACGCGACCCGGCTCGGGCTGGAGCCCGATGATCCGGCTCCCATCGACTTCGGGTTGCTGGGCGCCGTGGACGCGGCCATGGACCTCGTCTACGCCGCGGAGCCGACCGTGTTCGTGCGGCACGCCGAAGGGAAGGGCGTCCGGGCGGTCGACGGACGGGAGATGCTCATCCAGCAGGGCGCCGTCGCGTTCGAGCGATGGTGGGGGCGCGAGGCCGGGATGGATGTCATGCGCGCGGCGCTGGAGTCGCGGGCCACGGTATGAGCGTGGCGCCGGCGTCCTGGGCGTCCGATCTACTCGGCCTCCTTCTGCCACCAGGGTGCGTCTCGTGCGGATCGTGGCTCCCCGAGCGCTCGTCACCGGTCCCGGAGCTCGTGTGCGTCTCGTGCCGCGCGCGGATGAGGGCGGGGTCGTGGCCCCGCTGTCCGCGGTGCCATTGGCCGCGCGGCACGCGCCGGTCCGAGGACGTCGAGTGCCGGGAGTGCGCAGGCTGGCCCGAAGCGCTGGTCGGCGCTCGCTTCGCCTACGAGCTGCGTCCGCCGGTCGACGATCTCGTGCACGGGCTCAAGTACGAGGGATGGCGCGAACTGGCTCCGTTCATGGGCGACGCGGTGGCCGGGCTCGAGCTGCCCTGGGCCGGCGAAGGACGCCGTAACGGAGTCGTGACAGCGGTCCCGACGACGCTGGAGCGGACGAAGATCCGAGGCTACAACCAGGCCGAGCTCCTCGCGCGTCGCGTCGCGGGGCGCCTCGATCTGCCCTACGTCGCAGCGCTTCGGCGGACTCGCGCGACCCGCTCACAGACGGCCCTGACGCCCGCGGAGCGGCTCCAGAACGTCCACGGCGTGTTCGAGCCCGGCTCCGATGCCGGGTCGCTGGGAGGACGGCCGGTCCTCCTCGTGGACGACGTGCTCACGACCGGTGCGACGGTATGCGCCGCGGCCGCGTGCCTCGCCGAGGCTGGCGCGGGACCCGTGGTCGTGGCCACCTTCGCCCGAGCGGTGACGCACGGCGCGCGTGACGCGGCTTAGACGTTATGTTTTTGGTGCGAAGCTCCTCACCCTGAAACCAGACCCAAAGAGGACCGGACATCATGGCGGTGCGAGTAGCGATCAACGGATTCGGACGAATCGGACGGAACGTGCTCCGGAGCGCGAAGCAATCTGGGCGGACGGACATCGACTTCGTCGCGGTGAACGACCTGACCGATTCGAAGACCCTGGCGCATCTGCTGCGCTACGACTCCGTCCACGGGCGTTATCCCGGCACGGTCGAGGTCTCCGACGAGGGGATCGTCGTCGACGGCGACAACATCCGGGTGCTGAGCGAGCGGGATCCCGCGAAGCTTCCCTGGTCCGACCTGGGCGTCGACATCGTCGTGGAGTCCACCGGGCTCTTCACGAAGCGGGACGCGGCGGCGAAGCATCTCGAGGCCGGCGCCCGCAAGGTCATCATCTCGGCGCCAGCGAAGGAGGAGGACGTCACCATCGTGCTCGGCGTGAACGAGGACAGCTACGACGCCGACAAGCACGACGTGATCTCGAACGCCAGCTGCACCACGAACTGCCTGGCTCCGGTCGTGAAGGTCCTGAGCGATGCCTTCGGATTCCGCCACGGCGTCATGACGACGGTGCACTCGTACACGAACGACCAGAATATCCTCGATCTTCCGCACAAGGATCTCCGGCGGGCCCGCGCGGCGGCCCTGTCCATGATTCCCACGACCACCGGAGCGGCCCGTGCGACCGGGCTCGTGCTGCCCGAGGTCGATGGGCGGATCGACGGCATGGCGATCCGCGTCCCGACGCCCGACGTCTCGCTGGTCGACCTGGTCGCCGAGTTGGAGAAGGACGTGACGGCCGAGGACGTGAACGCCGCGTTCGAGAAGGCCGCCGAGGGACGCATGAAGGGCGTGCTCGGGGTTTCCCACGAGCCGCTGGTCTCCATCGACTACACGGGGAACCCCCTGAGCTCCATCGTCGATGGCGTGTCCACCAGCGTCATGCAAGGCAGCATGGTGAAGGTGCTCTCCTGGTACGACAACGAGTGGGGTTACTCCTCGCGCATCGTCGACCTGGTGGGCTACGTCGGTGAGCGGCTCGCTTAGCCGCGCGACCTCCTGATCTGCCTGATCCGCCCGGCACTCCCGATACGCATGAAACGACGACTTTCCGGAATAGACGCCGCTCGCCTGAGCGGCGAGGTCGTGCTCGTTCGCACCGACCTCAACGTCCCCCTCGAGGACGGGCGCGTCTCGGAAGACCAGCGCATCCGAGCCTCGGTCCCGACCCTTCGCGTCCTGCTCGAGGCGGGAGCGCGCCCCGTGGTGCTGTCCCACCTCGGCCGTCCCAAGGGGTCGCCCGACCCCGAGTTCTCGCTGAGGCCGGTGGCCGAACGGCTGCAGGAGTTGCTCGGTAGCCCGGTGCGGTTCGTACCGGAGGGCTCGGGGCCCGCGGTCGAGAAGGCCGTGGCCGCCATGGAGCCGGGCGACGTCGTGCTGCTCGAGAACACCCGTTTCCTGCCCGGGGAGACCACCAACGACCCCGACCTGGCGCGCTCGTGGGCGGCCCTGGGCTCGGTGTTCGTGAACGACGCCTTCGGGACCGCGCATCGAGCCCACGCGTCTACGTCGGGGCTCGCGGACGCCGTCGTCACGGCGGGCGGCATCGCCGTATCGGGGCTCCTGCTCGAGCGCGAGCTCAAGTACCTCCGCGAGGCCATCGACGACCCCGAGCGGCCGTTCGTGGCCATCCTCGGGGGCGCGAAGATCTCCGGAAAGATCGACGTGATTTCGGCGCTGCTCCCGAAGGTCGATCGGCTCCTGATCGGAGGGGCGATGGCCAACACCTTCTTCCGCGCCATGGGGCTCGAGACCGGACGGTCGCTCGTGGAGGAGGACCGCCTCGACGTGGCCCGGGAGATTATCGACGGGAACGGGAAGCGGCTGGTGCTACCCTTCGATTGCGTGGTCGCCGAAGAGATCGAGCCCGGTGCCGCCACCCGTGTCGTGGACCGGGAGGCCGTCGGCAAGGAAGACCGGATCGCCGACATCGGCCCGCGCACCCGCGCCCTGTACGCCGACATCATCGGGAACGCGCGCACCGTCGTCTGGAACGGACCCATGGGCGTCTTCGAGATCGACGCGTTCGCGGATGGCACCATCGAGGTGGCCCGCGCGCTGGCCGACGCATGTGACGGCGGCACGCTGGGCATCATCGGCGGGGGCGATTCAGGAGCCGCCGCCGAGCGCGCCGGAGTGACCGATCGCATCTCACACATCTCGACGGGAGGCGGAGCCTCGCTCGACCTGCTGGCCGGGGTCGCGCTGCCGGGCGTGATCTCCCTGTCCGACGCCTAGCAAGAGCTTCCAAGGCGCGCCCGAGCACCCATCCAGGAGGAGCCGGACATGGCGGTCATCGCCGGAAACTGGAAGATGCATCACGGTCCGACCGCGACGCGCGGCTTCTTCGACGCGCTCGTGCTGGACGAGGTCTCCAAGGACCACGAGATCCTGCTCTTCCCCCCAGCAGTATCGCTGGTCGCCGCCGTGGCGGCCCGGGGACCTCGCGTGTCCATCGGCGTGCAGAACATCCACTGGGAGGACGAAGGGGCGTTCACGGGCGAGACGTCGGCGACGATGGCCCGCGACGCCGGGGCCACCTTCGCGCTCGTCGGCCATTCGGAACGCCGGCACGTGTTCGGGGAATCGGATGAGGACGTGCGTCGTAAGGTCGAGGCGGCTCTGCGGCACGCGTTGGTGCCCGTCGTGTGCGTCGGCGAGACCCTCGAGGAACGGCGTGCAGGTCGTGTGGATGAGGTGATCGTCCGGCAGCTCGGGGCCGTGCTTCCGACGGTGGCCCACGAGGGGGCCCGCTTCCTCGTCGCGTACGAGCCGGTGTGGGCCATCGGCACCGGCGAGACCGCCACGCCGGAAGACGCTTCGGCGGCGCACGCCACGCTCCGGGCATGTCTGGAGGACGGCGTCGGCGTCAGGGGCGCCCCGAGCGTCCCGATCCTCTACGGCGGTTCGGTGAAGCCCGACAACGCGGCGGAGCTCCTTGCGGCCTCCGATGTGGACGGCGTCCTGGTCGGAGGAGCGAGCCTCGATGCCGGGTCCTTCGCCGCCATCGCGTCCGCGTCCCGTTGACAGCGTTTGCGGCCTGATCGACGTTTACGGTCTCACCCCCGCAGGCTGTTCATAGGAAATTGAGACGATGTACGGATTCTTGCTCGCCGTTCTGGTGCTCGACGGGATCTTCCTGTCGGTCGTGATTCTCCTCCAGGCAGGAAAGGGGGGAGGGCTCGCCGCCGTTGGGGGTGGTGCCGGTGCCATGACCGACGGCATCCTGGGCGGCCGGCAGGCCACCACGGTGCTCACCCGGGCGACCTGGATCGCCGGCACGATCTTCATGGTGCTCGCGCTCGTCCTGTCGATCATGTCGTCGCGCGCCGACAATCCGACCTCGGTCATCGACGTCAACCAGCCCGTGCAGCCGCAGGGGCAGCCCGAGCCGGTATTGCCGGGGACCGGGACGGAACCCCCCGTGATTCCCGAAGGCAGTGGCACGCCCGACGGGGGCGGTTCGCCGGACCAGCCGGAGCCCTGAAGCTTGCCCCCGGAAGCAGGGGACGCACCGCGGCACGCGGCCGGGCTACCCAAAT
>JBBDSM010000118.1:0-4308 GCA_040904945.1 Gemmatimonadota bacterium | reverse complement strand
AGCCCTGGGTCATCCGCCCGGCTTCCTGCAGGGATCGCAGGAAGAGCCCCGCCCCGACCAGCAGCACCAGGGACAATCCCACCTGCGCCCCCACGAACGCCCGGCGCAGCACCCGGCCCCGTCCACCGCCCAGGCCGCCCTCGTCCTTCAGAGACGGCACCAGCTCCAGCCGAGTGGCGCCCAGGGCCGGCAGGAGCCCGAAGACGAAGCCGGTCAGCAGCGTGGCGGCGGCAGACAGGACGAGGACCCGGCCGTCCGGCGCGAAGTCCAGCTCGAGCTCCACCCCTGGCAGGGGGAGTTGCTCGAGAGAGAGGGCGGACACGCCCCACCAGGCCACGGCCACACCTACCGCGCCGCCGAGGACGAAGACGATGAGACTCTCCGAGAGGAGCTGGCGCACCAGGCGCCGCCGGCCGGAGCCCAGGGCCAAGCGCACGGCGATCTCCTTCTCCCGAGACAGCGCCCGGGCCAGGAACATGCCCGCCACGTTGGCACACGTCACGAGCAGAATGATGACCACCAGCGCCGTGAGCACACCGAGGAACGCCGTGGCCGGACCCCGACCAGCCCCGGGGATCGGCCCCAGGGGCACGGCGGCGAAGGTCCGCTCGGCGTTCGTCTCCGGGTACGCCTCGGCGAGCCGGCCGGCCAGGTCGTCGAGCTGGAGGCGAAGCGTCTCCAGAGAGGCCCCGGGGGCGATGCGACCGAGGGCCTGGAACCACGCGGCGCCCCGGGCATCGAATTCGTTCCGGCCCTCACTCATGGCGGGGAACTGGACGATGGGCAGGAAGACGTCCACGCCGATCCCGATGGCGTGGCTCCGGAAGCCCCGCTCGGCGACGCCCACCACGGTGTAGGGCTGGCGGTTCAGGAGTACGGTGGACCCCATGACGCCGGGGTCGGCCCCGAGCCGCTCCTCCCAGAAGTCAAGGCCCAGCACTGCCACGGGGTGCTCCCCCACCCCCGCCTCCGCTTCGGAGCCGAACAGGCGCCCGCGCTCCGCTTCCACCCCCAACACCGTGAAGTACGAAGGGGTGACGAAGGCACCGTGGACCATCTCCCCTGCTTCTTCCCGGCTCAGGCTCATAGGGGCCATCCGCACCGCCGCCGCGTCCTCCAGCGCCGACACCCCTTCGCGGATGTCGCGAAAGTCCGGCCAGGTGAAGCTGTCGTGGCCGCCGTAGCGGGCGTGGGCCCGCCCGAGGTCCACCACCTGCTCCTGCCCGTCGATCCCGGGAAGCGGGCGAAGCAGCAGGGCGTTCGCTACACTGAAGATGGCCGTGTTGGCTCCGATGCCGACGGCCAGGGAGAGGCCCGTCACCAACACGAACAGCGGACGACGGAGGAGCGTACGGGCGGCGGCGCGGAGGTCGTGGAAGAGGGCGTCCATGGGCGTCCGGCGGGGCTCGGGTGAGAAGCGCTGAGCGATGACCCCTATGCCTACGAGGGGTCCTCACCGTTGGTTTCAGAGTCTTACTCGCCGTCGCCGCACCCCAGCTCCTTATTGAGGCGCGCTATCGCTTCGGCATCAACTGCCTCCGCTCGACGGATTCCAGAACTCACGGGTGATGCCTCCGGGTGCTGTCCGCGATCTCTGCGAGGTCCAACCTGTCGACCGCTCGATCCAACGCGCGCTTATACTCGACGAGCTGGTCCTTTGGCATGATCTCCAATTCCACTCCAAAAGCGACCCGCTTCTCGGAGGCATTGAATACAATGTCCTGGTTCAGCCACCTGCCGGCGCTCGGGCTGTAGTACCGAGCTCCTTCCGCCTCGGCCAACTCAATCTGAACTCCGTGTTTTTCCAGCTTGGCAAAGGTTAGATCCCAGTTCTCGTCTCTGAAGTGCTCGGGGCCCCACACGCAGGAGTCGCCGGCCCTGGCGAGTACTTGGGGCAGATCCCGGGCTGACACATAGAGTCGGCGACCCTCACCCTCCCAGCGCTCGCTCCAACTCGTCCCGTCGTGACCGGGTCAGGCGGAGCTTGGTTCCGGTCTCCAGAATCACGAGGGCGTCGCCGTGGGAGATGGCGCGGATCTCACGGATCGCCCCGAGGCGCACGATGGAGGAGCGGTGGATCCGGCAAAAGCCGCGTCCGTCGAGGCGCTCCTCCATCTCCGACATGGTGATCCGGACGACGTAGCTCCCTTTCGGCCCGTGGAGCGTCGAATACGTGCCCGAAGCCTCCACCCAGTCGATCTCCTCCAGTGGGATGAGCAGCGTGCGCCCACCTTCCTCCAGGACCAGGCGCTTCCCCCGGAGCTCAACGCTCCGGGGCTCGTCCTCGCTCACCACCGGCGACTCGGCCTCGGTGCCCCGACTTTCCCCTCGCCGGATCCGCTCTTTGGCCCGTTGGATGGCGTCGTGGAAGCGCTGGTCCGTGAACGGCTTGAGAAGGTAGTCCAGGGCCCGCACCTCGAAGGCCTCGACGGCGTACTCGTCGTGGGCGGTGATGAAGACCACGTCGGGAACGGCCTCCTCCGGGAGCTTCCGGAGGAACTCGAATCCGTCCATCCCCGGCATCCGGATATCCAGAAGGAGAAGGTCCGGCCGCTCCTCGGAGACCTCCCGTAGCGCCTCCTGTCCGTAGCCCTCGCCCACGAGCTCGAGCTCGTCGTCTTCCGCGACGAGAGCGCGGACCGTGCGCCGGGCCGGCGCCTCGTCATCGGCGATGTAGATCCGGATTCGGGGGCGATGGTCAATCATCATCGGCCAGGCGGAAAGGGAGTCGTACGGTGGCCCGCGTCCCGTCGACCGCTGTCCGGGCTTCGAGCTCGAGGGCCTGGGACGAGCCGTACAGGTGCCTGAGGCGCTCCTGGAGGTTCCCCAGCCCGATCCCGAATCCCGACTCTGCGTCGCCCGCGACCTTTCCGGAATCCTCGACCTGGAGTATCAGCCACTCTTCCTGGCGGAAGGCGACCACCCGGAGCCGTCCGCCTTCCCGGTCGAGATCGAGCCCGTGTCGTACGGCGTTCTCGCAGAGGGGCTGAAGGACGAGAAAGGGGACCATGGCCTCCTCGATGCCCTCCTCCACATCCACCTCCACGTGAAGGCGTTCTCCGAACCGCCGCTTCTGGATCGAGAGATAGGTCCGAAGGAAGCGCAGCTCCTCTGCGAGCGGGACCTCCTTTTCGTTCCGGACGCTGAGCGAGCGGCGGAGGAGGTCGCTCAGTTCCACCAGGCTCTCTACCGCGGCCTGGCTCGAGCCTTCGCGAATGAGCGACGCCGTCGTGTTGAGGGTGTTGAAGAGGAAGTGGGGTTGGAGCTGGGCGCGAAGGTTGGCGAGGCGAGCGTTGAGGAAATCCTGCCGGAGGCGCTCCTGCCGGACCATGGACCGCGCCAGCCGGACGAGGGCGACGAGCAGGACGTACACCATGACGACCCCGGGCAGCTTGAAGACGGCACGGTCGAAGAAGACGCTCAACGGGGATTTCCCGGCCAGGCCAGGATCCAGCCACATGTTGAGGACGGTGCTGGTCGCGGCCTGGAAGACGAAGATCAGGAACAGGAAGCCGAGATGTACCGACACCTTCCGGAACACGGGGAGAGGTCGGCCGCTCATGCGGCGATCCAGGTAGACCACGGCAGGAAGGACCGCGGCCCACGCACTCCACTCCACGCTCTCGGCGGCGAGCAGGGCTAGATAGGAGACGGGCACCTGGAAGCTCTGCCAGTTCACCCAGAGGTGGGCAGCGGACACCGTCGCGACGACGAAGGCCACGGCCAGCCCCGTGGCGAGTTGGAGCCCGGGGGAGGACAGCCACCGCTCGAGCCAGGTCACCCAGACCTGGACCCGGGCGTCCCGCTCGGAGAGGATCCACTCGTCTTCGGGTCTCGAGGCCATCGGGGGCTGGGCTGGGGGTCGGGCGCCGGTTCGGCGTACGCTCAGCGTCCGGTCGTTTCCACGGGACGGTAACGTCCGTCGAAGATAACGGACCAGGTCACGCCCCCATCCTCGGAGCGCTCCTGCACTTGCCGCACGATTCCGCCCTCCATGGGCGTCAGAGTGACGCGAAGCTGCCGGACCTTTCCGTCGCTTCCCCGCCGCTCGGCCCGCCAGCGAAACGCCGAGCCGGTCCACCCTCCGGTCTGGTGGAGAAGCACTCCGAAGTTGTCCACCCAGAGCTGCTCCCAGCGGCCTTCGGGCTTGTTGTAGGTGGAGATGCTACGTCCCCGAATGCGGCTCGAGCTCCACTCCTCCTGGATCGCGCATCCCTCCATGATGGGGGCGATGCTACTCGTGCCCTGGACGGTCCCGTCGGGCGAGCGGACCTCCCACTCTCCCACCCAGAAGTCGAGCTCACGGTA
>JBBDSM010000117.1:78406-102933 GCA_040904945.1 Gemmatimonadota bacterium | reverse complement strand
CATCATTCGAATCTCAGCGCGGTCACGGGGTCCATGCGGCTCGCCCGGTAGGCGGGCAGCAGGCCGAACAACATACCACTCACCGCCGCCATGCCCAGTGAGGCGCCGACAGCCCAGAGGGGGATGGCCGCGGGCAGGGGCGTCCAGGCGGCGACGGCCGAAGCCAGGGACCATCCGGCGCCCATGCCGACCGCGGCCCCCGCCACGGTGAGCAGCGACGCTTCGAGGAGGAACTGCCACAGGATCTCGCGTCGGGTCGCACCTACGGCCTTCCGGATTCCGATCTCCCGCGTGCGCTCGGTGACCGAGATCAGCATGATCCCGATGACGCCAACTCCGCCGACGAGCAGGCCCGCGGACGCGAGGAGGAGAATCACGAGGAAGAAGACCGCAGTGAGTCGGTCGAACAGGCTGACGAGCTGCGCCGACGCGATCAGGGCGAAGTCGTTCTCCTCACGCGGCCCGAGGCTCCGCATACCCCGTAGCGCGGCGATGACGTCATCCTGGGCGCGCGCCATCGATACCGAGTCTTCCGGTACCACCAGGATCTGCGCCTGCCACGCCGATACACGCAGCCTGCGGTCGGCGGCGGTCCAGGGGAAGACCGCCCAGTGCTGCACCGCGCTGGTGAAGATGTTCTCCTCGGCCTCGAAGACGCCGATCACCTCGAACGCTTCCTGGTGCCCGCTACTTCCCGCGGACACCCGCACGAATCGGCCGATCGGGTCGCGTTGCCCGAACAGATCCTCGGCAAGCGAGCCCGAGAGCACGACCAGGGGGCGATTCTGTCCGACCTCCGCCGGCGTGAAGTCCCGGCCTGCCACGAAATCGCCCGGTTGATAACGCGGCCACCCGGAAGAATACGCCTGCGACTGGACGTTCTGGACCGACTGGCTCTCGTAGTTGAAGCTCGCGTTGAAGCCGAAGTTGTAGAGCGCCTCGTCGACGGTGGGAAGGGTTCCGATCCGCCGCGCCTCCTCGGCTTCGATCTCGGGCTTGTTCCACCACGGCGGCCGGTCGTTTCCGTCGTCGGAGATCCGGACCGCCGTGAAGTCGAAGCGGGTGACCATGAAGTTGTCGGGGCCTGCCGACTCGAACGCCTCCATGACGCTGGAGCGGATCCCCGTGATGAGCGCCGCGATGGCCATCACGACGGCTACGCCGACGGCCACGCCGAGCACGGTCAACGACGAGCGGATCCGGTTCCCGTTGATCGCCTCCCACGCAATCGTGAACCCGTCCGAGAGGATCGCGGTTACGCGACGCGGCTCCTGTGCGCTCCCCTCACTCATAGCGGAGCGCGTCGACCGGATCGAGGCGGGACGCCCTCGCCGCGGGATAGACGCCCGCGATGACCCCGACCGTGATCCCCATGCCCACGCCGAGCGCGATCCAGCGGGGCGCGACTGCGGCCGGGAGCGGCGTGGCGGCTGCCAGGCCGGCAGCCATGCCGAGTCCTGCGAGGACGCCCAGGGCGGCACCGACGGTGGCCAGCGTCGTCGACTCGATGAGGACCTGCAGCAGGATGTCCCGCCTCCGGGCTCCGAGGGCCTTGCGGATGCCGATCTCGCGCGTCCGTTCCATGACCGAGACCAGCATGATGTTCATGATCACGATCCCGCCCACGACGAGAGAGATCGAAACGAGCATGGGGAGCGCCAGGAACAGGATGCGCGAGATGTTGTCCCAGAAGCTGATCGCCTGCTCCGCGGTCTCGAGGGCGAAGTCGGCCTCCTCCGTGGGCCGCAGGCCGCGGCGAGCACGCATGATGCCTTCGATCTCGAGCTGGGCGTCGCGCAGCTGTGTCGGATCCAGCGTCTGGATAATCACCGCGTCGACCACGCCGCGTGGGTTCGTGATGGACTGAACCGGCGAGCGGGCCGGGGCGATGGCGAGGTTGTCCAACGACTGTCCGAAGAGCGAGCCGCGCTCCTCGAGCACGCCGATCACGCGGTACGGGAACCCGCGGATGCGGATGGTGCGACCAACCGGGTCGAGGGTCTCGAAGATGACGTCTGCGGTTTCGGAGCCGAGCACCATGACCGGGCTACCGGCGGCGGCTTCCTGAGGGGTGAAGGCACGCCCGCGCGTCAGGGTCAGGTCGCGGATCTCGAAGATCTCGGGCGAGGCCCCGGTGACCTGGACGCCGGTGGCCGTTCGTCCGTTGTCCCCGACCGCATCGGCGCTGGCGTCGCTTTCGACGGCGACCCGTGCCGGAATGGTGAGGGCCGCTCGGATCGCGTCGGCATCCTCGTACTGAAGGCGGGGCCGCCGTTGGCGGGCGCGCCATTCCTCCGGGTCGGTGTTGATACTCACGCTCTGCCAGCGGCGGAGCGTGACGGTGTTGATGCCGAACACCTGCGACGTGAAGTCCTCGCGCACGTAGCGATCGAGCCCCTCCACCACCGTCACGACGAGGATGAGGAACGTCACGCCCAGAATCACGCCCAGCAGGCTGAAGAAACTCTTCAGCTTCTGAGTGCGGATCTGGAGGAGCGCGAGCGCCACACCTTCCCGGAAGACCATCCGGGGCTACCGGCCCCCGGGGGGCGTGGTCGGCTGCTCCATCGGACGGATCTGGTCGTCGTCCTGCAGGTTCCGGATCGCCTGGTAGGGACCTGCGACCACCGTGTCGCCCGCGGCCACGCCCGACAGGACCTCGAAGTGCTCGCGACCCGTGATGCCGACCTCGACCGGCGTGAAGCGCACACGTCCTTCCGAAGTGAGGAAGACACCCTCGACGTCGTCCTCTACCGGCCGCCCCGTCGACGGGTCACCATCCTCCGCCCCCCGCACGGTCAGCGCGATGATGGGCACGGCCAAGACACCCTCACGTGTGGCCACCACGATGTCTGCGGTCGCCGAGAGGTCCGGTCTCAGGAGCGCGTCGGTGTCGTCGAGGGTCAGCACCACCTCGAAGTCGATGGCAGCCTGCTGTCCCCCGGCCTGCTGGGCGGGCGGCGTGATGGCCGAGTTCCCGATCTTGGTGACGCGCCCGGTGAAGGTCCGTCCGGGGAAGGCGTCGATCCGGATGGTCGCGCTGTCGCCGAGCGTGATCCGGGGCACGTCCGTCTCGTCCACGCGGACCACGGCTTCCATCACGGAGAGATCGGAGATCGTCAGCACCAGGCTTCCCGGATTGTTCATCGTCCCGATGATCACGGTCTCGCCCTCCTCCACGTTGAGCCGGGTCACCCGACCCGCCATCGGGGCGGTGAACAGCGTCTTCGAGAGCCTGTCCGTGGCCTCGGCGACGGCCGCCTCCGCCTGGGATACTCCGTGCGACGCCGATTCGAGCGAGGCCTCCGCCACGTCGACGTTGGTACGGGCGTCGTCGAGCTGCTGAGGGCTCACGAGGAGGGAGTCCCTGGTGCGGAGCGAGACGAGGCGGTCGAGATTGCGGTCCGCCTGAATCATGTTTGCGCGTTGCTGCGATTCCTGCGACCGGGCCTGGGCGAGCTGCGCCTCCGCTCGGGAGAGGGCGGCCTGATACTGGTCGGGCTCGAGACGGAGGAGCGTCTGGCCTACGCGGACCTCGTCGCCTTCCTGGACCAGCAGTCGAGATACCCGGGCCGAAACGTCGGAGCTCATTTCCACGGTCCGGCGAGCCCGCACGTTCCCGGACGCGGTGACGAGCTCGACGAGATCGCGCTCGGCGATTACCTCCGTTCGAACCTCGACCCCCTGGTTTCGATTGCGGGCAATGGAAGCGGCGGTCGCCGCGCCCACGACCGCAACGACCAGCACTCCGACGATGATCTTCGAGCGACGCTGCATGGAGTGGACTCCGGGTCAGTCTCTGAGGGGCGCTCCGACGAGCGCCTCGAGGTCCGTGACGGCATCGTGATACGCGAACAGAGCGACGATGTGGTCGCTCTCAGCCTGTGAGAGCACGGTCTGCGCGTCCATGAGCTCGACGAAGGTGATGGCCCCGAGCTGATAACGCTCGCGGGCCAGGGTCAGCTGTCGCTCGGCCAGGTCGCGGTTCCGCTCTTCGAGCGACGCGCTCCGGAACGCGGTCTCCACGTTGGCGAGGGCGATCCTGAGATCGGCTTCCAGGGCGAGCTCCCGCTCCCGGAGTTCCTGCGTAACGTCGTCGCGCTGGATCCGGGCCGCCTCGAGGTTCCGCTGGCGGCTGAGGCCGGTGAAGATCGGAATGCTCAGGCCGAACGAGACGGCCGGCGCCGAGCGCTCGAATCCGAACGGGAACTGGTCGTTCGCCGCGTAGATCGACCTCCGCTGCTCGTCCGTGAAGACGAGCTGCGAGCAGTCGACGGGCGGGAGCGGATCGGCGAGGCGGCGGTACAGGTCGTTCGTCGAGACGCACCTGGAGATCGCGCCTGCAGCCTGCGCCTGAGCCCTCGCCACGAGGAAGCCCGCGTCACTTGCCTGGCGAGCGAAACCGCCCCACCCGGTGGAGATCGACAGGGAAGGGAGGTACGAGGACCAGGCCGAGCTGACGCCCAGCTCCGCCGACTCGCGGGTCATGCGGGTGGCCCGGAGCGTCGGATTCTCCACGAGCGCGAGAGCTCGAAGCGAATCGAGACCCCACCGAGGCGGCTGCGCGATGAACTCCGTGCCGGGTTCGAACGGTTGGCCCACCCCGACCCCCATCTGCTGAAGGAGTCGCATACGCGCGGTCTCGACCGCGTTGTCGGCCTGGAGCACCTGAACCTCGGCCCGCCCCACCTGCACCTCGGCCTGGCCGACGTCGATGGGGGTCACGGAGCCGACCTCCAGCTGACCCTGGGCGAGCCGGAGGTTGATCCGCGCGTTCTCGAGCTGCTGACGAGCGGTGTTGAGTAGCTCGCTCCTGCGGAGCACCTCCACGTAAGCCGTCGTGACCAGCGCGGCGAGCTCCGAACCGGTCGCGTCGATCCGGGCCACGGTCGCCTCCCGCTCCGCTTTGGCCAGAGCCGGCCCGCGGATGGTCGCCCAGTCGAGGGAGTAGTTGACCCCGACGTCCCAGCTGGAGAAGTAGTACGAGGGCTGATTGCCCAGCCCCAGGTCGCCCGCCGTGAGGCTGCTGCCGAGCTGCTGCTCTCCGGAGCCCTGCCAACTCACGCGACTGCTCGCGTTGGCGGTCGGCAGAAGCTGACCGTACGCCTGACGCACGTCCCAGTCGGCCAGGGCCCGGTCGTTACGGGCGCGAAGAAAGACTGGACTGTTCCTGGAAGCGACCTCGAGCGCTTGCTCGAGCGTCAGGCGCTCGGGAACCCGTTCCTGCGCTGCCAGGCACGGACTCCAAGCCAGGAATGCGCTCACCACGACCAGCCATCCCGGCGGTCGTCGCATCGTCCTCGAGAACATCACCCCCCTCGTTTCGCGTATCCTTCGGGTCGCCGTGACACCGTACGTCGAGCGGAACGCAGCGGTTTCACCGCGGTCGATTCGGCTCAACCAACCAGGTCCGTCCGCACGGCCACGTATCCCAGGGCCGGAATCTCGACCCGGAGCACCCGGCCGAGCCGGTCGTACCAGACGGTCCGGGTCTGATCGTCGACGGACATCTCGACGCGACGGGCTTCCGTGGGTCGCCCGTCGAGCAAGATTTGGTCGTCGGTGCGGCGCTCCACGGTAAGCGTAGTCTGCGTTCGAGAGCGCGGCTCGATGACGTGAATCTGGTCTCCGTCGCGAGCGTCCCGGAGGAAGTAATAGTGGTGGGCGACGTCCCGCTCGAGGATCCGGGTGGTGGTTCGCGCGGGATATTCGCGCTCCTCGTCTCCCAGCGGGGACCGGGCGAAAGAGACGTAACGGTTTCCGATCAGGGTCAGCTGGAACTCGAGGGCATTCCTCCCCCTCACGCGCACCTGGTAGCCGGCGACGACGCCGTCCGGAGGGGTCGCGCGAAGCAACGGATCGATCTCCTCACGGTCGACGGAAGAGCCGATCTCGATGGTGCCGTTGGCGAACAGCGCGTCGTCTCTCCCGATTCCGGCCCGCCGAATGGAGAAGCTCTCGGTCCCGACCTCCCGTCCCGCCAGCGAGATCCGGAAGCTCCCCTCGTCGACCACGATGCCCTGGGCGTGTGCCGTTCCGGTGGGGGCGGAGACGGCGAGGGCGATCGACAGCGCCAGGAGGCGGAGTGCGGGATGGATGCGCATGATTTACGACGATACCCGCGCAGGGGCTCGCGGTTCTATTCGGAGTCCCCGTCGCCGTGGGTGATCGTGGCACACAGCGCCGAGACGAGCCGCTCGAAGATCGCCTTCCCCTTGTCCGACGACGCTCGACTCGGGGCGCCCAGCACGCCCCGCGAATCCCGCGGGGGTGTCGGCGCCCTGCGCCGTGTGTATTTTCGGAGCGCTTGCCTGTCCGGGAGGAAGTCCGCGAACCGGTCCCGGTGGACGAGTGTCGGTGCCAGGTGCAGCATGAGTGACGTTTCCATCTCTCCGGCGTGTTCCTGACGCGGATCGCCCTCCAGGATGTCGGATACGTCGACTTGGTACAGGTCGTAGATCGAGCTCACCGCGCCGCCGGTCAGCGCCATGAGGAGGGCCTCCAGATGCGGTTCGTACCGTTGCGCCGTGATGATGATGAAGGCGCGAACCCCATCGTCCTCCCACTGCGCCAGCAGTTCGTTCACCGCGCGGTGCAGCGTCTTTCTCCTTACCCCCGCCGACCCGGGGTAGGGACCCCCGCCGTTGGTCGCTCCGTAGGAGAACGGCGGCGCGCGCAGGACGCCCAGTCGCTCGGACACGGCGCGGGCCACGTGGTTCGCGATGTGAAGGTTGGTTCCCAACGGGAGGTGAGGTCCGTGCTGCTCGAGTGCGCCGATGGGCACGATGAGGCGTGGGTCCCGATCCAGCTTTTTCCGGACGTCGGTCCAGGCGAGTTCGTCGAGCGCCCAGGCTTGGCCCGTCATGCGACCGTCCCGAGCCCGGCGTGATGTCCCTCATCCCCCTTCTGGCGCCGTGGGTCGCCGCCGCCGCACTCGCCGTCTGGGTTGCGTCGCCCGGCACATGGATGCTGGTGCTGGCCGCCACGGCGGTGTTGGTGTCCGCACTCGGCCCCCGCGGCAAACGCTTCGCGTGGCACGGCGGAGTCGCGGTGCTGGTGCTGTCGGTCGTGCTCGCCTTCGTCGGGCATCACCGTGTCGCCGGGCTCCTGTCGGATTGGGACGCGTATTGGACCGAGCGCGAGGCCGAGGTCGGAGAGGTCCTGGCTCAGCGCCTCGAGCGCCGGCAAATGGCGGCTGAAGCCGCCGCCGACGCTCTGGCCGAAAAGGCGATCGACCCCACCGACCCGGTGGATCGGGCGTTTGTCCGCGATCTCCGGACCCGGCACGGCGTGTCGGCCCTGGCGCTGTATGACGCCGAGGGACGGGTGAACCTCTGGGACGGGGAGCACTGGGGCAAGGTCCCCGAGAGCGTCCAGGGCGGGTTCCTCCGTCACACGTACTATGACCGACCCCTGTTCGGCTATCTCTACGTCACTGCGCTCACCGAGGATGGCCGGGTGGCCATCGCGGCCGATCTCCTGCGTGCCGACCTTCCGGAGGTGATTGAGGCGGGCGTCGAGGACTTCTCCAGCCGCTTCTTCGCCGATCTGGGTGAGCGGGTGCGCGTGTCTCAGTACGACCCGGGTGCCCACGAGGGCGTTTGGGACCTCGCACTCCCGGACCGTCGACTCATGAGCGTCGTCGTCGAGCGTCCATCGCCGGAGGTCCGGGCGGACGAAGTCATGGCGCTCTGGAGGATGAGGGTCGCCGTGCTCGTCCTGCTGGCATGGGGACTCCTGGCGGTCGGGTGTCCCGGGCCGAGATCGGTCGGGGTCGTGGGGGCCGGGTCGCTGCTCCTCATTGCGGGCCTGCTTCCGCATGGAGCCCTCGCGGCCTCCGGTGCGCTACTCGGGGGGAGCGAGCAGCTCGTCGCATGGGTGGAGGGCGGGCTCGCCCGCTGGGTCCTCGTCTCGTTGGCCGTGGTGAGCCTATTGGCGGTGTCGCCGCGTCCCTCTCTTCGCCTCCCCGCCCGGTCGGTTGCTCTGGCGGTCGCGCTGATCCACGCGCTCGGCCTCGGATGGCTCGCCGAGAGCCTCCTTCCGATCCTGCGGGAAGCGGGCCGGCTCGAGTGGATCACCATCGAGGTAGGTGTGGCCACGGTCCTGACCCTCGTGACGATGACGCTTCTGACCCTCGCGGGCGGTAGCCGGAGCTCGTCGTGGAAGGCGGGCGGGAGCGCCGCCGTGGCGCTCGCGATCGGTGGATGCGCGGCGGTCTGGGTCTGGTCGAGCGGCCGTGTGCCGCCGTGGTGGTGGCTCCTCTGGGGGGTGCCGGCCTGGATGGCCCCGGCCGGTCTCCGTGTGTTCCAGGGGTGGAGGAGGACGCTGGCCACCGGAGCGCTGGCGGTCACGCTAGCGGGGAGCGCGACGATCCCCGCGGTCTGGAGCCTCGGGATCCGGGCCGAGATGGCGCTCGCCGAGGATCGTCTGGACGGGCTGACTTCGCGGGAGGATCCGGTGTTGGTCGACGGGCTCCAGCGGATGGCCTTGGCGGCGGACTCTCTGGATGCCGTGGGGCGGGAGGGTGTCGACCTCCTCTACCACGCGTGGCGCGCCAGTGGGCTGGCCGGTGAGGGGCGACCGGTGCGCCTCACCCGTTGGGATCCCTCGGGGTACCGCGGCGTCGAGCTCCGCGTCGGCGCCGAAGGGAACCTGCCTGGCGTTCTTCCGACCCTCCTCGCCGAGCAACGTGAAACACCCCAGGCGAGGTTGCTTCGGCTCGACCGGGACGACGCGCGTTACGTCCTCACAGTACCCATGTCGGACGGGGGCGTGCTGTCCGCGGTGGCGCCGCCGTTCTCCGAACGGCAACGCCCGTCCACCCTCGACCCGTTCGTCCGGGCTGGGGCTCGCGCGCCCGCTGAGGCGATGACGTTCATTCAGCTGCTCCCCGGTGAGGCGCGGGCGGGAGGCGTGGAGCAGCCTTTGCGCTGGGTGCGCGACGGATCGGAGCGGCGTGCCGAGCTCGGCGTCCGCTTCGCGAACGACAGGGCGTACCACGTGCATTACACGCTGTCGCTGCCCATGCCCCTCCAGGCCGTGGCGCGCGCGACCCTGTTGCTCGTCCTGAATGGCATGTTGGTCGGGGCCTTCTGGTTGCTGGGCGCCGGGCTTCGCCACCGGGACGGAGGCTCCGCCGGACACCTCAGGGTTGCCGCGATCTCGTTCCAGGCGCGTGTGACCTGGGCGCTGTTCGGGTTCTTCGCGCTCGCGAACGCCCTTTTCGGGACGGTGGCGTATCGGACCGTGTCGCAGGCTTCGGTGCGGTCCGCGGAAGTGATTGCCGAGCGGGTCGTCGACGACGCGGCCGTCTGGTACCGCGCGCTGGCCGGCGGCATGGACAGGTTGGGTCGGCAGGTGGGTGCGGATCTCGTGGTCTACCGCTCCGGTGAGCTCGCGGAGGGGTCGGTGGAAGAGCTCGTCGAGCTCGGTCTCTACGATGCCTGGACGCCGTACGAGGTGCACGAGGACATCCGTCAGCTGGAGGGGTTGAAGCGGTTCACGCGCACCGACCTGGGCCGCTGGGAGTACGTGACGGCGTTCCGTCGCCTGCCCGATGGTGACATCATGGCGGCCCAGGTGCCCCTCCAGGCGGGGACCGCAGCGATTCAGGCGGCCGATCTGCTCGAACTCCTCGGGTTCTTCGTCGTGCTGGGGGCTGGGCTCTCCCTGGGGCTCGCCATGCTGGCCGGCCGCGCGCTGACCCGGCCCATCCAGGCGCTTCAGGTCGCGTCCGAGCGCGTAGGGTCGGGAAATCTCGGGCTCCGGCTTCCGGAGGACCGAGTCGACGAGTTTGGAGCCGTGTTTCGGGCGTTCAACAGAATGGTGGCGCGCGTACGACAGGCGCGGCGCGAGCTGGTCCGCACGTCCCGCCGTACGCAGCTCATCATGGACGAGTCCGCCGTGGGCATGCTTGCGGTCGACGCCTCCGCGCGCATCACGCTCGTCAACCCGCGAGCGAGCGAGCTCCTCGGGGCGGCCGTCGTGCCCGGTGAGCCGCTCGGCGCGGACGATGCGCTGGCCGAGGACCTCGGAGCTTGGCTCCGCGAGTATCTGGAGCGCGGAGCCGAGCGGGCGGACCACGAGTTCCAGGCCGGAGACCGCCGTATCCGGGTCCGGGCCCGGCGGCTCGGCCGACGCGACTCGAAGCGGGGCGCGGTGGTCGCCATGGACGACGTCACGGACGAGTTGCGGGCGGAACGAGTGATCGCCTGGGGCGAGATGGCCCGCCAGGTGGCGCACGAGGTGAAGAATCCGCTGACTCCCATCAAGCTGAGCGTGCAGCACGTACGACGCGCGTGGGAGGACGAGCGCCCCGACTTCGAGGAGATCCTGCTCCGTAACGCCGACGCCATGCTCCGGGAGATCGACCGACTCGCCACCATCGCGCAGAGCTTCTCACGTTTCGGGGCGCCCGCCGACGCCGGTGTGCCCCTCGAGCCCGTCGTTCTGCAGCACGCGGTCGGCGATGTCATGGCGCTCTACGGGGGGGCCGTGGCCTCCGTCGCGTTCACGCACGACGTCGAGCCGGATCTCCCACCGATCATAGCGCGCACGCCGGAGCTGAAGGAGGTCCTGGTCAACCTCCTCGAGAATGCCCGGCTCGCCAGCGCGCAGGGGGGGACGGTCGAAGTTCGAGCCACGCGCTCGCAGGAAGGAGGGGTCGTCCTCGAGGTGGCCGACGAAGGGGCGGGCATCCCCGACGACGTGCTGCCGCGGATCTTCGAACCTCAGTTCAGCACCCGGTCGACCGGATCGGGGCTGGGGCTCGCCATCGTGCGGCGGCTGGTTGCGAGCTGGGGTGGAGAGATCACCGTGCGGAGCCGCGAGGGGATAGGAACCACCATGCGCATCCACCTGCGTCGGTGGACGGAGGGAGGGGCTGGCGGCGCATGATGGGGCAAGGGCGCGACGCACCGTGGGACGGGTGGCCCGGTTGATGCATCGTGGACATCTTCAACGGTGACCGGCTCCCGGTGGGCGGGGGTCGGCCCTCGCCCGGACCGGTGGATGACATGCCCCACTCGATGCCGACGGAAGCGCTCTCGAACCGGACCTCCACGGAGTCCCGGTCGCGCGGGCGCTTGGCGCCGGGTGACCTCGCGGAGTGGCTGGACGAGCGTCTCGACTCCCTGGCCGAGCGTTGGTGCGAGGCCATACGCGAACAAGGGCCGGGTCCGTCGGGGCCGATCGACGATGCGCTCGACGCCTTCACACAACATCTGGTTCGCTTCCTCCCCTGGATGCTCGGGCCGTATCGCGACACGGTCGAGCCGCTCTGGTTGCGCGCAGCGGAGCTCTTCGGCTCCGTCGCCGCCCGTCGCGGACTCGCCGCCGGAGAGGTGATCGAGGAGTTCCAGCTGCTGCGGGAGCTCGTCATCCGGGATCTCTATCGTGATCCGCCCCTCGGTGGACAGCTTCCCCTCTCGCTACGGGAGATTCTGCGCCTGAACCGCGGCATAGACCGGGGGGTCACGCACGCGAGCGTCGGTCACACCGACGCGCTCTTCTTTCAGTTCTTCGAGGGAGAGCCGATGTCCCACGGAACCGGAGAGGAGTTGGCGGATGAGGTGCGGGCGCAACTGCGGGCCATGACGGACGAGTTGGAAGAATCGGTCGGCCACGCCCGCGCGGCGGAGTTCGTAGGCTGACTGGAAATCCGGTCCGCCCCGCCGATTCCGGAGATCTCCCGCCCGAGGAACTCCGCAGGCTGGGGCACGAGGTGGTCGATTGGATCGCGGAGTACCTGGACGGCGTCGGTGAGCTTCCCGTGCTTCCTTCGGTCGAGCCCGGCGAAGTGCGGGCGGGCCTACCGCAAGAGGGGCCCGAGCGGCCCGAGAGTCTGGACGACGCCCTGAGCGACTTCCGCGAGATCGTGCTTCCCGGGATCACGCATTGGAATCATCCGGGCTTCTTCGGCTACTTCTCGATCTCGGGATCCGGGCCGGGTATCCTCGGTGAGATGATCACCGCGGCGCTCAACGTGAACGCCATGGTGTGGCGGAGCTCCCCGGCCGCCACGGAGCTCGAGGAGGTCGTTGCGGACTGGCTGCGGCGGTGGCTCGGCCTGCCGGCGGCTTTCGACGGGGTGATCAACGACACCGCGTCGTCGTCGACGTTGCACGCGCTGGCCGCGGCTCGGGAGTTGGCCTACCCGGAGGTGAGGACCGGGGGGCTGTTCGGCGCCCCGCACGGCCGGATCTACGCGTCGGAACAAGCCCACTCGTCCGTGGAGAAGGCGGTCGTGACGCTGGGCTTCGGGCGCGAGGGTTTCAGGACCGTACCGACCGATGACGCCTACCGGATGGACGCGGACGCCCTCCGCGTCGCCGTCAGGCGGGATCGGGACGCCGGGATCCGGCCCGTCGCCGTGGTCGCGACGCTGGGCACGACCTCGACGTCGTCCATCGACCCGGTCGCGCGCATCGCGGACGTCGCCGAGGAGTTCGGCCTCTGGCTTCACGTCGACGCGGCGTATGGGGGTCCGGCGGCGATGGTTCCCGAGCTCCGTCCGCTCTTCGCGGGGTGGGAGCGAGCGGACTCGATCGTGGTGAACCCGCACAAGTGGCTCTTCACACCGGTCGACTGCTCACTCCTCTACTGCACGCGGCCGGAGGACCTCGTGCGGGCGTTCAGCATCGTGCCGGAGTATCTCCGGTCCGACAACGTCGACGAGGTCCGCAACCTGATGGACTACGGGGTCGCGCTGGGCCGGCGCTTTCGCTCGTTGAAGCTCTGGCTCGTGATGCGCGCCTTCGGACGGGAGGGGATCGTGGCCCGGCTCCGGGAGCACGTGGTCCTGGCGCGCGGCTTCGCCGAGTGGGTGGACGCCGCCGACGGGTGGGCGCTCGTGGCTCCGGTTCCGCTCGCGACGGTCGCGTTCCGGCGGGTCGTCCCGGGCCTGGATCCCTCCGCCGTCGACGCGCTCAACCACCGGATCCTCGACCGGGTGAACGCCACCGGTGAGGTCTTTTTGACCCACACTGCGATGGACGGACGCGTCGCGCTCAGGCTGTCGGTCGGGAACATCCGGACCGGCGCCGAGCACGTGCAGCGGGCGTGGACACTACTGGAAGAGGCCGCTCGAGAGGAGTCGCCTCCGGACCCCTAGCATCCCAGCCCGCGCTATCCGAGCTCCCGCACGCCACGCACCAGATCTGCCATCGATGCCTTGGCGTCGCCGAAGAACATGAGCGTGTTGTCCATGTAGAAGAGCTCGTTGTCGATTCCGGCGAAGCCGGGTGACAGACTTCGTTTCATGACGATGACCCGCCTGGCCTTGTCGACGTCGAGAATCGGCATTCCGGTGATGACCGACCCGGGATCGCGCGCCGCGGGATTCACGACGTCGTTCGCGCCCACGACCAGCACGGCGTCGGTCGTGCCGAAGTCGTCGTTGATCTCGTCGAGGTCGAAGAGCTTGTCGTAGCTCACGTCGGCCTCGGCCAGCAGCACGTTCATGTGGCCCGGCATCCGGCCCGCGACCGGATGGATGGCGTATTTCACGTCCACGCCCCGTTCCTGGAGCAGGTCACCCACCTTGCGGAGCTCGTGTTGCGCCTGGGCGACCGCGAGGCCGTATCCGGGGACGATGACGACGGAGTTCACGTATCCGAGCTCGGCGGCCACCATTTCGGCGTCGGCGCTCCTGACCGGTCGCTTGCCGATCTGGGCTTTGTCCACGCCCGCCGAACCCCCGAAGCCTCCGAACGCGACGTTCGCGAGCGAACGGTTCATCCCCTTGCACATCAGCTGCGTGAGGATCAGTCCCGACGCTCCGACCAGCGCCCCGGAGATGATCAGCACCATGTTTCCGATCACGAACCCGGTAGCGCTCGCGGCGAGCCCGGAGTAGGAGTTCAGCAACGAGATGACCACCGGCATGTCCGCGCCCCCGATGGGGATCACCAGCAGCACGCCCAGCAGGGCGGCCACGCCGCAGAAGACGTAGAACCAGACGAGCGGATCCTGGCCGCCGCCTCCCGTGAGCACGAACCAGCCGAGCACGATGACCCCTACGAACAGCAGCGCGTTCAGCGCGTTCTGCCCGGGGAAGGTGATCGGGTTGCCGGTCATGAGCTCCTGGAGCTTCGCGAAGGCGATGAACGAGCCGGTGAGCGTCACGCCGCCGATGAGGGTGCCGAGGAGGATCGTGACGCCCGTCGTGCCCACGCCGACCGCCGGATTGCCCATGAACTCCGCGACCGCCACGACCGCGGAGGCTCCGCCGCCGGAGCCGTTCAGGATGCCGACCAGCTGCGGCATCGAGGTCATCTGCACGGTGCGTGCGGCTATGCCCCCCAAGCCGCCCCCGATCGCCATGCCGATCAGGATGCCGGTCCAGGACAGGATCTCTGTGTCGACGATGGTCGCGACGATCGCGAGGAGCATCGCCAGAGCAGCCAGGCCGTTGCCGCCCCGTGCCGTTGCCGGTGACTGGAGCTTCTTGAGCCCGACGACGAAGAGGATCGCCGAGAGGAGGTAGATCAGCTCGACCAGGATGTGGGTGTTCATCGGCTCACCTCTTCCGGAACATGCTGAGCATGCGGTCGGTCACGAGGAAGCCTCCGATGACGTTGAAGGTGGCCATGGCGATGGCGAGGACCCCGAGCACCGTCCGCGCCGTCCCCTCGGCCGACGATGCGACGACGATGGCGCCCACGATGGCGATGCCGGAGATCGCGTTGGCGCCCGACATGAGCGGCGTATGCAGCGTCGGGGGGACCTTCGTGATGACCTCCCGTCCGGCCAGGGTCGCCAGCACGAACACGTACAGACCGATCATCAGCTCACCCATGCGCTGCTCCTTCCTCGTGTGGGACGTGTGCTTTCGGGCCGCTTCGAGCTCAGGTCGTCGCGCCCGCCATGCCGGCCTTCACCCGCTCGTTCCGAATTTCACCGGCGTGCGTGATCGTCGCGGGTCCGATGACGTCGTTGTCGAAGTCCACCTGGAGCCCGCCCTCGTCGTCGAGAAGCTCGCGAAGTAGCGTCACGACGTTCTTGGAGTACATCTGGCTGGCGTGCACCGGGATCTCGGCCGGGAGGTTGACCGGGCCCATGATGGTCACGCCGTGGTGGGTGACCGTCTCGCCGGCCACGGTCGCCACGCAGTTGCCGCCGGACTCGGCCGCCAGGTCGACGATGATGGAGCCTGGCCGCATGCTGCGAATCATCTCTTCCGTGAGCAGTACCGGGGCGTCACGCCCCGGAATCTGGGCCGTCGTGATCACGATGTCGGTGTCGGGGACAGCTCCGGCGATGAGCGCCAACTCCTTCTGGTGCTGCTCCTCGGAGAGCTCCTTGGCGTATCCGCCCTCGCCTTCGGCCGCGACTTCCTCTTCGGCCTCCAGGAAGCGTGCCCCGAGGCTCTGGACCTGCTCCTTCACGGCGGGCCGCACATCGAAGGCCTCGACGACAGCGCCGAGCCTGCGCGCCGTCGCGATCGCCTGCAGGCCGGCCACGCCGGCGCCGAGCACCAGGACCTTGCCCGGCCGGATGGTTCCGGCCGCGGTCGTGAACATCGGCAGGAACCTCGGCAGGTGGCTCGCTGCCAGGAGCACGGCCTTGTAGCCGGCCACCGTAGCTTGGGATGACAGGGCGTCCATCGACTGGGCGCGCGTGATGCGCGGCACCATCTCCATGGAGATCCCCGTGATTCCAGCGCTTACGAGCCGTTGGACGACGTCGGGGCGAGTCAGGGGGCTCAGGAACGAGATCAACACCGCGCCCTTGGGAATCTGGGCGGTCTCGTCGGGAGCGGATGCGGACGGTGGATTCACCCTGAGGACGACGGTCGCGCCCTCCAGCGCTTCCGCGGCCGAGCCCGCCACGCGTGCACCGGCCTCTGTGTAGAGATCGTCGGACGCGCCCGCTTGCTCGCCCGCCCCAGCCTCGATGGAGACCGCGAACCCGGCCTTGGTGAGCTCCTGCACTCCCTGGGGCACGAGCGCGACCCTGCGCTCTCCAGGACGCGTCTCCTTCAGAACGGCGACCTTCATGCGCGCGACTCCGTGTTGCTGGGGAGCAGACACCTGGCGGAGCGGGGTGCGCGAGACCAGCCGAGCGCGGCCCGCCTGCCGGGCGCGACCATGGTACGGGGCCGGGCGACGGGACACAAGTTGGGTACGTGTTGGGTATGCGCGCCCCGCTCACTCGTCCCATCGAATCATTCGGGCGCCCAGGCCGGTCGCGCATCGTTGGTCCATGCTCGCTCAGGTCATCAGCGGAACCGTGCACGGCGTGGAGCCGGTCTTCGTGCGCGTCGAGGTCAACCTCGCGTCGGGGCTCCCCGCGTTCACCGTGGTCGGGCTCCCGTACGGCGCGGTGCGGGAGAGCCGGGAACGCGTCGCCACCGCCCTCCGTAACTCCGGCTTCGACCTGCCGAACCGTCGGATCACGGTCAACCTCGCCCCCGGCGACGTCCGAAAGGAGGGTACCGCCTTCGATCTGCCCATCGCGGTCGGGCTCCTCGTCGCCGCCGGGATCGTCTCTCCGGGGGCGCTCCACCGCGTGGCATTCCTCGGCGAACTCGGACTGGATGGGACCTTGCGGCCGGTACCCGGCGTCCTGCCCGTCGCCGCCGACCTGAACGCACGGGGGCGGGCCGACGTCATCGTCGTTCCAGAGGCGAACGCGGCCGAGGCCGCGCTGGTCGCCAGTCTCGACGTGGTGGGCGCGTCGTCCCTGTCGGCGGTAGTGGAGCACTTGCTTGCGCTCCGTCCCATCGAGACCACCCGGGTCGATCCGCTGGGGATGCTGTCCGGTGATGCCGCCGCGGGGCCCGACCTCGTGGATGTACGCGGTCAGGAGATGGCCAAGCGCGCCCTCGAGATCGCGGCTGCCGGCGTACACAACCTGCTCCTGGTCGGTCCTCCAGGCTCGGGCAAGACGATGCTGGCGCTCCGCCTTCCCGGGATCTTGCCACCGCTCTCCTTCGAGGAGGCGCTGGAGTGCACGCGCGTCCATTCGGTCGCGGGGCTGCTCGACGCGGATCGCCCCCTCGTGGTCCGGCCGCCGTTCCGCGCGCCCCACCACACGGTGACGGAGGCCGGTCTCGTCGGAGGCGGCACGCCACTCCGGCCGGGCGAGATCTCACTGGCGCACCGGGGCGTGCTGTTTCTGGACGAGCTCGCAGAGTTCCGGCGCGGCGCCCTGGAGATCCTCCGGCAGCCGTTGGAGGACGGTCGGGTGCGGCTCTCGCGGGCACGCACGTCACTCACCTTTCCGGCCCGTTTCCTCCTGGTGGCGGCCATGAATCCCTGCCCGTGCGGCCATCGCGGAGACGGGAGCGATCGATGCCGCTGCGACGACGCGTCGGTAGCCCGCTATCAGGGCAGGGTGAGCGGCCCGATGATGGACCGGATCGACCTCCACGTGCAGGTACCCGCGGTCGCACCGGCCGCTCTCGGGCGCCGCCGGACGGGCACGGCGAGCAGCGAGGCGCGAGCGCGCGTGCTGGGCGCGCGGACGCGCCAGCGCGAGCGCCTGGCCGGGGTGAGCGGCGTCCACGCGAACGGCCGGCTCGACGTTACCCGGAGTCGGGGCCTGATCGGAGCCGATCGCGCGGTCGAGCGGCTCATGGCCGAGGCGGCCGAGCGTCTTGGGCTCTCGGCCAGGGGGTATCATCGTGTGCTCAGGGTCGCGCGCACGATCGCGGACCTCGGGGATTCGGAAGCGGTCACGGTCCACCATGCCGCCGAAGCCCTCCAGTACAGGGTGATGGAACGTCCGGGAGGGCGCGCGTGAGCCTGATTGTCCGGCCCCGTGGAGGGCTTCGCGACGGCTCCGCGAAGGACGGCGCGCGTCCCGGTTTGCGTGCTGCCTGCGGGGGGCGGCGAACTTCCGCGGTCCCCGCCGGTATGAGGTGCCCAGAATCGCGCCTCAATCCGAGAGACCATGCGGCTGTTCATCGCGCTCAACCTGCCGAAGAAGGAACGGACCCGTATCCATCGGGCGTCCCGCGTGCTCCGCGAGACCGAGATGCCGGTGAAGTGGGTCGACCCCGAGCACTATCACGTGACGCTGAAGTATCTTGGTCAAGTCAGGAAGGACGCCGTCCCGAAGATCGAACAGGCGCTGGCGAAAGCCTCCGAGGCGAACCGCCCGTTCACGACGGAGCTGGGAGGCTTCGGCGCCTTTCCGACCGTGCGCCGCCCCAGGGTGGTGTGGCTGGGCGTAGGGGCGAATCCTGAACTGCGCTGCCTGAAGCAGGATCTGGAATGGTCGCTCGGTGACGTGGGCTTCGAGTCGGAGACACGGGCGTTTCATCCACACGTGACGCTGGGCCGGGCCGACGAGTCGGGAGGCGCAGGTGCGTTCAGGGGGCTGGACGACATGGTCGCCGAGATGGACTTCTCCGGAGAGATCCGCGTGCACACCCTCGATCTCATGCACAGCCGGCTCTCCCGACAAGGCGCGAGCTACGAAGTCGTGTCCAGCGTCAGGCTGACGGGCTGATGGCCAAGCTCTTGGTCGTCGACGACGAGAAGGGGATCCGCGATGCGCTGGTCCAGCTGTTCGAGTACGAGGGGCATGAGACGCTCGCGTGCGAGGACGCCCCGGATGGCATCGACGCGGTCCGGACCTTTCGGCCCGACGTCACATTCCTCGACGTGAAGATGCCCGGGATGGACGGCCTCGAGGCGCTGTCGCGGATCCGGGACGAACAACCCGGCGCGGTCGTCGTGATGATTTCGGGGCACGGCACCATCGACACGGCGGTCCAGGCAACTCGCAGTGGGGCCTACGACTTCCTGGAGAAGCCGCTCGACACCGACCGGCTGCTGGTGACGCTCAAGCGCGCCCTCGAGCTGAAGGGGCTCACGGAGAGTGTCGCCGACCTTCGCAGCCAGGTGGAGAGCCGGTACCGCCTCGTGGGATCCTCGCGGGCCATCGAGCAGGTGCTCGAGCGCGTAGAGCGGGTGGCGCCCACCGAGGCCCGCGTGCTCGTGACCGGGGAGAACGGGACCGGAAAAGAGCTCGTGGCCAGGGCCGTCCATCGGTTGTCGGGCCGGGCCGACCGTCCCTTCGTGGAGGTGAACTGCGCGGCCATCCCGACGGAGCTCATCGAATCGGCGCTTTTCGGACACGTGAAGGGGTCGTTCACCGGCGCCGTCGCCGATCAGGCCGGAAAGTTCGAGCAGGCCGACGGAGGAACGCTCTTCCTCGACGAGGTCGGCGACATGTCCCTCGACGCGCAGGCGAAGGTTCTGCGCGCCCTCGAGCAGGGAGTGATCACCCGAGTGGGAGGGTCCAAGGCCATCGAGGTCGATGTGCGCGTGATCGCCGCGACCAACAAGGACCTCTCCCGTGAGATCGAGGAGGGTGGCTTCCGGGAAGATCTGTTCTACCGACTGAATGTGGTGCCGATCGTCATCCCGCCGCTCCGTGAACGACGAGACGACATCCCGATGCTGGTCGAGCACTTCACGGAGCTGATGGCGAAGCGCGACGGCATGACGCCGCGGGCCTTCGCGCCCGAGGCGGTCGAGCGGCTCAAGGAGCTCGCCTGGCAGGGGAACGTCCGTGAGCTCCGCAACGCGGTAGAACGGTTGCTGATCCTCGCGCCCGGGGACGTCGTGGCCGCCACGGACGTCGACCTGCTGGCCCCAGGGCGCGGCAAGGGGGGGGGATGGGGCGCCGGGCTCCTCGGCGCGGACACCTTCCAGGACTTCAAGGATCTTGCCGAGCGGGCCTTCATCCTCCAGAAGCTCCGGGAGAACGATTGGAACGTGGCCGAGACCGCGCGCCGGATCGACATGCCCCGCTCGAATCTCTACAAGAAGATCGAGAAGTACGGGCTCGTCCGGGAGGACTGATCGCCCACGTGCGCTCGTCCCCTCCGCCGTTCTGATGAGGTCCGCCCGCCGGAGCCGGCGGCCGAGGGACGGGCCGCGCTTCAGCTTCCGGGACCCGGGATCAGGATCGACCCGTCCGGAAGGGCGTACAGACTCTCCATCGATCGGTAGTCCCGGGCGCTCAGCGACGCCGCGGTGTTCTCTGGATACATGACGTCTCGGGGGGAGTCGCTGTGGGGTAGCCCGAGCGCGTGACCCATCTCGTGCGCGGCCGTCAGGCGGACCCGCTCCGGCTCGACAGAACGGTCGGGATCGAACGGGCTCCGGGTTACCAGGTCGATGGACGCAACGGCGAGCCCTCTTCCCGGGGCCCAGCTCGTTCTCGCTGCGCCTACGATACGCCCTCCCAGTCCCGTGGACCAACGAATGGAGAAGTGAGCCTCCTCTGCCGTGCGCAGATCCACCCGGACCGGGTAGGGATGTCCGTTCCAAGCCCTCACCCCCGCTGCGGCCGCGCTCTGAAGGAGACGGGCCCTGGCCGGCGTCTCCGACGAGGGCTCGGGCACGTGGACCACGAGCGTCCCGACGTCCCTCGTCCAGCGGCGAATCCGGTACTCCCCGAGGTCGTCCTCGGTCGCGCACAGGTAGCCGCCCGCAGGGCAGGGAAGTCGGCGCTGGCTCGGATTCGGGCCCGAGGCGGCTGCTGGTACCGGCGCTCCGACGCTCGACGCGTCGCCGGGCGGACCGTCCGGATCACCCGTTCGGGTCAGCGCGAGCCCCACGAACAGGGCGCTCAGCAGGAAGATCGTCGTTCGGGAGCGGAGCATGCGTGGGCGGCGGGTGGGACCTTCTCTCGAGGCGAACAGTACACGCTATATTCGATGCCAGAGCGATGAAAGCCGCTGGCGCAAACCACCATCGGTCCGGGCAGGGAGCGATGCGGGAACCAGAGACAGGGTCTGACACGGGTCCCCCCGGTCGCAGGCCGACCTCGCGGTCGGGGGCGGTCGCGCGCGGCATCGCCGACTGGCTCCGTTCGGTTGTCGTCGCGCTGGTGCTCTTCCTGGTCGTCCGGGCCGCGGTCATCGAAGCCTTCAAGATCCCGACGGGATCCATGGAAGGAACCCTTTTGGTGGGCGACTTCCTTCTGGTCAACAAGGCCATCTACGGCACGACGCTGCCGGGCTTCGGCATCCGAATCCCCGGCTTCGCGGATCCCGAGTGGGGTGACGTCGTGGTATTCCATCCGCCTCACGAGCCCGAGAAGAACTACGTCAAGCGGATCGTCGGCATGCCCATGGATACGCTCGAGATGCGGGACAAGCGGCTGCTCAGGAACGGCGATCCCGTGGACGAACCCTACGCGCGGTACGTCGACCGGAGGGGGGACGCCGTGCACCCCGACATGAGGTGGCAGTCGAACCACCTGATCGCCAGCACCCGCAGCCGGTACGAGCCCACCCGAGACAACTGGGGACCCATCGTGGTGCCGGTGGGGCGGTACTTCGTGCTGGGGGATAACCGCGACAACAGTGAGGACTCACGCTACTGGGGCTTCGTGTCGCGCGAGCGGATTCGCGGAAAGCCCTGGCGGGTGTACTATTCATTCGAGCCCGTTCCGGATTCCAAACTCGCCTGGCTGCAGAGTATCCGCTGGACCAGGCTGGGAGCGCCGATCCACTGACGACCGCACGATCCCCGAAGCTCGAGACGCCGTTCGCCCGCCTGGACGACGCTCTGGTGTCCCGCGCCGGAGCCGCGGCCCGCAGTGATGCCGGCGTGGTGACGCCATGAGCTTCACTCCACGAAAGGGTACTGCGGGGGACGGGTCGCTCGACCAATACCTCAAGGAGATCAGCCAGTACCCGCTGATCGATCGTGCCGAAGAGGCGCGCCTCGCCAAGCTCATTCGCAAGGGCGACGAAGAGGCGCTGGACAAGCTCGTGCGTTCGAACCTCCGTTTCGTCGTCTCCGTGGCGAAGAAGTACCAGAACCAGGGCGTACCGCTCTCGGACCTCATCAACGAGGGCAACACCGGCCTCATCCGTGCGGCCCACAAGTTCGACGAGAGCAAGGGGATCAAGTTCATCAGCTATGCGGTCTGGTGGATCCGGCAGGCGATTCTCCAGGCCCTGGCCGAGCAGAGCCGGATCGTACGTGTGCCGCTCAACCGGGCGGGCGCGCTGCACCGGATCGGGCGCCAGTCCTCGTCGCTCCTCCAGGAGCTCGGGCGCGAGCCCACCGTGCAGGAGATCGCCGAAGGGCTCGATATCTCGAAGGAGGAGGTCGAGCGGACCCTGGCGATCTCCCACTCGCACCTCTCGCTCGACGCCCCCATGGCCCCGGGCGAGGATACCCGCCTCCTCGACTATCTCCCGGACCAGTACGGTCCCGGACCGGAGGAGGAGGTCTTCGAGCACGCGTTGAAGCAGACCGTCGAGGAGGCACTCGCGTCCCTGAAGGAGCGCGAGTCCAAGATCCTTCGCCTCTACTTCGGGCTGGACGACCAGGACCCGATGACGTTGGAGGAGATCGGGGAGTTGCTCGGCATCACGCGCGAGCGAGTGCGACAGATCAAGGAAAAGGCGCTGGTGCGGCTTCGGCACAAGTCGCGGGCGAGGTTTCTCGAGACGTTCCGCTGAGCCCTCGAGGCCGAACGGGTCTCGGTGACCCGATCCGGGGGCTCGGTGGGGGCATCCCGAATGCTTCGCCAGACTGCTCAGGGTCGGTTGACACCCCCTGGGCTCAGGACTATCCTTGATAGCTCCATTCCGGCACCGCCAATCTCTGCAGAATCGCGGGTATGAAGACGTATACTCCCAAAGCTGACGACATCGAGCACAACTGGTGGCTCGTAGACGCGGCAGACAAGCCTCTCGGACGCCTTGCGACCGAGATCGCCCGCGTCATTCGCGGGAAACACAAGCCCATGTACACGCCTCACCTAGACACGGGTGACAACGTGGTCGTCGTGAATGCCGAACAGGTGCGTCTAACCGGTCGCAAGGCCGATCAGAAGACGTACTTCCGGCACTCCGGCTATATGGGCGGTGAGCAGCACATCCCCTTCAAGCGCATGATCGCCACGCACCCCGAGCGGGTGATCGAGTTGGCGGTGAAGGGCATGCTGCCCAAGAACGCGTTGGGGCGGCAGCTGCGGAAGAAGTTGAAAGTTTACGCGGGCGCGGAGCATCCTCATCAGGGCCAGCGGCCCGAGCCCCTGGACATCTGAGGGATCGACAGCACATGGCGAACCACGAAGGACAGATTCAGACCGTCGGACGCCGGAAGACTTCGGTCGCCCGCATCATCCTGCGGCCCGGAAAGGGCGAGTGGACGGTCAACGGCCGCACGCTCGTGGACTACTTCCCGCGCCCGACCCACCAGATCCGGCTCGCCGAGCCGTTGAAGGTGACCGAGCTCGAGGGCCAGTTCGACGTCGTCGTGCGGGTGAACGGCGGCGGGCTCACCGGACAGTGCGACGCGGTCCGCATGGGCATCTCTCGCGCCATTGTGGAGCATGACGAGGAGACTCGTCCCACGCTGCGCCAGAAGGGCATGCTGACGCGTGACCCGCGCCAGGTCGAGCGCAAGAAGCCCGGCCGTCCGAAGGCTCGTAAGCGGTTCCAGTTCTCCAAGCGTTGATCTGTACGGCGCGGCTCGCCGCGTCGAAATCCTGACCGGGGCGTACATCGGCCCCATTGAAAGAGAAAGAACAACATGTCGGAAGTAGGTCTCGACCAGCTTCTGGAGGCCGGCGTACACTTCGGCCACCAGACCCGTCGTTGGAACCCGAAGATGAAGCCCTTCATCTTCGCCCAGCGGAACGGCATCCATATCATCGACCTCCGCAAGACGCTCGACCGGCTCGAAGCCGCTCAGCAGGCAGTGCGTGAGGTCGCCCTCCGAGGCGAGCGCGTCCTCTTCGTTTGCACGAAGAAGCAGCTCCGCGGCGTCGTAGAAGTGGAGGCGCAGCGCAGCGGCTCCTACTACGTCACCGAGCGTTGGCTCGGCGGGATGCTCACGAACTTCCAGACCATCCGGAAGCAGATCCGCCGGTTGAAGGAGCTCGAGCGCGGGCAGGAAGAGGGCGCCTTCGAGTTCTACACGAAGAAAGAGCGCCTCATGCTCGACCGTGAGCGGACGAAGCTCGACAAGTATCTGGCCGGCGTGAAGGACATGGGACGCTTGCCGGGCGCGGTCTTCGTGGTCGATGCGAAGCGCGAGACGATCGCCGTTCGTGAGGCCTCTCGCCTCGGCATTCCGATCATCGCGATCGCCGACACGAACGCCGATCCGGACCTGATCGACTATCCGATTCCGGGCAACGACGACGCGATCCGCTCCGTCAGCCTGATCGCGAAAGCGATGGCCGACGCCATCGAGACGGCCCGCAAGGAAGTTCCGGAGGAGGACCGTCGTCGCACCGAAGACCTCGAGGCCACGACGTACTCGACCGAGACGGGCGAGACGACGGAGAAGGATCGGCCGAAGCGTCGGCCCAAGCGGAAGCGCCGGCCGAAGCCCGAGGTCATCGCTCAGCGTTTGAAGGACGAGGAGGGTGGTGAGGAAGCCGCGGCGGAGGACGCCGGAGACGAGGCTTCCGCATCCGCGGAGGAGCCGGACGCCGAGGCCGAGGAGACGTCGGCTGCCGACAGCTCCGAGGAGCCCAAGGCCAAAGCCAAGCCGAAGAAGAAGGCCGCGAAGGCCGAGAAGGCGAAAGAGTCCGAG
>JBBDSM010000117.1:72491-78306 GCA_040904945.1 Gemmatimonadota bacterium | reverse complement strand
CAAAGCCAAGCCGAAGAAGAAGGCCGCGAAGGCCGAGAAGGCGAAAGAGTCCGAGATCGACGCTGAGTCGGAGGGCGACTCGGACGATTGAGGCCGGCCGCCCGGTGGCCATGCGTCATCGGGTGCCGTAACGTCCCCACGGGGACGGTGAGAGGCGGCAGAGGACGGTTCTTCCGGTCTCCGCCGCCTCTTTTCACGATCACGGCCGTGAGGCCGGATCCACTAACGATAGAAGCACGGTGAGCGAGCGAGCATGATCAACGCCAAAGACGTCAAGAAGCTCCGCGACATGACCGGCGCGGGTATGATGGACTGCAAGAAGGCTCTCACGGAGACCGGGGGCGACATGGAGAAGGCCGTCGACCTGCTGCGCGCGAAAGGCGCGGCAAAGGCCGCCAAGCGTGCGGACAAGTCGGCGAACGAGGGAACGATCGGCAGTTACGTGCATTTCGACGACAAGACGGCAGTCATCGTCGAGCTGAACTGCGAGACCGACTTCGTCGCCAACACCGACGACTTCAAGGGGCTGGCCAAGGACCTGGCGCTCCACATCGCCTCCACCGCACCGCTGGCCGTCTCCAAGGACGAGATCCCGACGGACGTCGTCGAGCGCGAGCGCAGCGTGTTCCTCCAGACCGTGAAGGAAGAGGGGAAGCCCGAGGCTATGTGGGAGAAGATCGTCGAGGGTAAGCTCCAGAAGTTCTTCAAGGAGAGCACGCTTCTCGCGCAGCCCTTCGTGAAAGACCAGGACAAGACCATCGAGGAGCTGATCACGGAGATTTCCGTGAAGACTGGCGAGAAGATCGAGGTGGCCCGGTTCGCGCGCTTCAAGGTCGGCGAGGTTTCCTGAGTCGGGAGTACGTGCGAGTCGAACACATTCGAAGGCGGGAGTCGGTATGAGCGAAGGCGGTGAAGAGCTCCGGTACAAACGCGTGCTTCTCAAGTTGTCCGGTGAGGCGCTTGCCGGGGGCAAGGGTTTCGGGCTGGAGCCCTCCGTCGTCGACGAGCTGACCGACGAGATTCGCTCGTTGGTGGCGATGGGCGTTTCCCTCGGCGTCGTGATCGGGGGCGGCAACATCCTCCGCGGCGCCATGGCCTCGAAGGCCGGCATGGACCGGGTCCAGGCGGATTACATGGGCATGCTGGCCACGGTCATCAACGCGCTCGCGGTCCAGGACCTGCTCGAGCACAAGAACGTGGACGTGCGCGTGATGACGGCGATCCGCATGGACGAGATCGCGGAGCCTTACATCCGGCGTAGAGCCCTCCGGCACATGGAGCTGGGTCGGGTGGTGTTGTTCGCCGGAGGGACGGGCAACCCGTACTTCTCGACCGACACCGCCGCCGCGCTCCGGGCCATCGAAATGGAGTCGGATGTGGTCATCAAGGCCACGAAGGTACAGGGCGTCTATACCGCGGATCCCGCGAAGAATCCCGACGCCGAGTTCATTCCGAAGATCTCCTTCCGGGAGGTCATGTCGCGTGAGTTGGCCGTCATGGACGCCGCAGCGGTTTCGCTGTGCAAGGAAAACGGCCTCCCGATCATCGTGCTGAACCTCGAGAACCGGGGTGCGGTCGCCAGCGCCGTCCGTGGTGAGCACATCGGAACGCTTGTATCGTAGGAGCGGCTCGGTCAGGTTCGGGCGATCGTCCGGCCGCCGATCCGACCGGAAGCTCCGTGGGAGATCTCCGGAAACACGTCCCGACCCGACCCCGCGACAGCCGGACCCTTCCGGTATGCGCGCGGGGCTTCAGCCAGGAAGCGGAGGAATTGTATGTCGACCGTGGAGGATGCCAGGAACCGGATGGACGAAGCGCTCGACGCGATGCGTCGGGAGTTCGGGACGGTGCGGACCGGTAAAGCCACGCCCGCGCTCCTCGACACCGTGCGCGTCGACGCGTACGGCTCGAAGATGCCGTTGAACCAGGTCGCCACCGTGAGCACGCCCGAGCCGACGCTTCTGGTGGTCCAGCCCTTCGACAAGACGCTCATCGGCGACATCGAACGTGGCATCCAGTCCGCCGATCTCGGCCTGAACCCCGCCAACGACGGCACCGTCATCCGCGTGCCGATCCCCGCGCTCAACGAGGAGCGCCGCAAGGAGTACGTGAAGCTCCTGCACAAGATGGCGGAAGAGGGGCGGATCTCGATCCGTCATGCGCGCAGGACGGTCCGCGAAGACATCCAGGCGTTGGTGAAGGAGCACGAACTCGGAGAGGACGAGGGCCACCGACGCGAGGAAGCGCTCGAGAAGCTCACGCACGACTTCAACGACAAGATCGACGAGCTGCTGAAGAAGAAGGAAGAGGAGATCATGGCCATCTGATGATGGCCAAGGAGCTCTCCCGACGGTGGGCCGTGGCCCTGGTCGGGGTCCCGCTCGTCGTCGTCGTCCTCTACGTCGGATCCTGGGCGCTTGCGGCGGTGATCGGTGTGATCGCCGCGTTGGGCGCCGACGAGTGTTACCGGCTCGCCCGCCGTAAGGGCGTGCGCCCGGTCACCTGGGTGGGCGTGCCGACCGCAGGAGTCTTCGCGATACTTGCTGTCTGGAGCGCCACGCCCCGGGACTTCGCCGCTTCGTCGTTCCTGGTCTTCGGCGTCGCGGCGCTGATCGTCCTGGTGTGGGTCACATTCTGGCGCGGGGCGGAGGGGGAGCCGCTCGCGGCGGGCGCCGCCACCCTGTTCGGGGCCATCTATCCGGGCCTCGCCCTCGCGCTCGTACCGCTGCTGCACGCCTTGCCACGGCAGAGCGGATGGTCGGCGGAGCCCACCGAGGCGTGGGCGGCGGTCGCCATGGTCGCGCTTCCTCTCACGGCGACATGGGTCGGCGACGCGACCGCCTATTTCGCCGGCTCGGCGTGGGGGCGGCGTCGGCTCGCACCCGCCATCAGCCCGAACAAGAGCTGGGAGGGAGCCGTGGCCGGAGTCGCCGGAGCGGCCGTGGGCGCGGCCGTCTGGTATCTCGTCGTGGCCCGTCTGCTCCCCGGCGTGCCCCTCACCGCGCTGAGCTCCGCGGGCCTGGGCGCGCTGCTCGGGGTCGGGGCGATCGTGGGTGACCTCGCCGAATCCGTGCTCAAGCGAGATGCCGGCGTAAAGGACTCCGGAACGCTCCTGCCAGGGCATGGCGGCGTGCTCGACCGGGTCGACGCGCTGGTCGTGACGCTCCCGCTCTCCTACGGCCTTCTGCTCCTTCTGGACGCGGCGCGATGATCCGGGTCGCCATCCTCGGATCGACGGGGTCCATCGGGCGGAGCGCCCTCGAGATGATCTCGAGGAATCGGGACCGCTTCGAGGTGGTCGCGCTGACCGCGCACCGGAGCTCGGATCTGTTGGAGAAGCAGGCTGCGGCGTTCCACCCGCAGGTCGCCGTCCTCGCGGACCGTGCCGCGGATCGGCCGGCAGACGCGACCGGACCTTCAGGCGTGACGCGCTGGCATACGGGGCGGGAGGCGCTCCTCGACGTGGCCCGACGCAACGACGTGGACGTGGTGCTCAACGCCCTCGTCGGTGCCACCGGGCTCGAGCCGTCGCTCGCGGCCGTGGGCGCGGGACACCGGCTCGCCCTGGCGAACAAGGAGTCGCTAGTGGCCGGCGGGGAAATCCTTTTGGACGCGTGCCGGAAGGGGGGCGGGGAGATCGTTCCCATCGATTCCGAGCACAGCGCCATCCTGCAGTGCCTGGATGGGTGCTCTCCCGACAGCGTTCATCGGATCATGCTGACCGCCTCGGGGGGCCCGTTCCGCGGCAGAGCCGCCGGGGAACTCGAGGCTGTGCGACCGAGCGATGCGCTTCAGCATCCGACCTGGGACATGGGCGCCAAGATCACCATCGACTCGGCGACCCTCGCCAATAAGGCGCTCGAGGTCATCGAGGCGCACTACCTCTACGGGCTGCCGTACGAGCGCATCGAGGCCGTCGTGCATCCCCAATCCATCGTGCACTCCTTCGTGGAGTTCGTGGACGGCTCGGTGCTGGCCCAGCTCGGATTCCCGACCATGGAGATTCCGATCATGTACGCCCTGAGCTACCCGGATCGGGTGAACGATCCGGCGCTTCGGACGTATGATCCGGTACGGGCATCGCCTCTGACGTTCGAGGACATCGATCACGAGGCGTTCCCGCTGTTCACCCTGGGATGCGAGGCGGGGAAGCGGGGCCAGGCGGCCCCGGCCGCGTACAACGCCGCGAACGAAATCGCGGTGCGCGCCTTCCTCGACGAGCGGGTTAGATTCCCGGACATGGTGGACATCGTGACGGAAGCCGTCGAAGCGGTGGGCGCCATGGAGGTGTCCGATGTGGACGACGTGCTCGAAGCTGACAAAGAAGCACGCGCGCTGGCCCGTGCGGCCGCCGATCGCGTGAACAAGAGGATTCCCACCGCATGACCATTCTCGCGACGATCGTCGTGCTCGGAGTGTTGATCTTCGTGCACGAGCTCGGCCACTGGGCCGCCGCCAAGGCCGTAGGTGTCGAGGTTCAACGCTTCTCGATCGGGTTCGGGCCGAAAATCTTCGGCTTCCGCTACGGCGAGACCGAGTACGTCCTGAGTGCGATCCCCCTGGGGGGATACGTGAAGATGGGTGGGATGGACGACGAGGTGATGGAGCGGCTCGAGGGCGGCGAGCCCACCGTGCCACCGACGCCGCGCGAGCGCGCCTTCGATGCCAAGCCGATCTGGGCCAGGGCCTTCGTGATCTCCGCAGGCGTGATCATGAATATGCTGTTCGCGTTCGGGACCTACGCCTTCCTGGCGGCGCAGTACGGGGTGCCCGAGTACGACTCGACACGCATCGGGGCCGTCTTCGCTGAAGCGCTTCCGGAGGGGACAGAGGCCCTGGCGACCGTCGATCCCGGGAGCAGGGTCCTCCAGGTCGGGGACGCTGACGCGGAGCACTGGGGCGACGTGCAGCGGCTCATCCTGAACGCGCCCGCGGGGCCGCTCTCGATCCGCTTCGCGGAGCCCTCGCGAGAGGTCGGGATCACGGTGCCGGACGACCCCGAGAGTCGACGTGACCTGGTCTCGTCCATCGCCGCCTGGATCGAGGCCGGGGTCGGCGCGGTGAACCCCGGCTCGCCGGCCGACCGGGCCGGCCTCGAGGCTGGAGACCGCATCGTAGCCGTCGGGGGCGAGCCGGTCGAGAACTGGTGGACCTTCGTGGAGGCTGTCGAGGCGCGACCCGGCGAGCGGGTCGAACTCACCATCGTGCGCGACGAGCGGGAGCTCGTTCGCGCGGTGACGCTCGATTCCGAGATGGAACGGCAAACGGACGGGACCGAGATGGCAGTCGGCAGGGTGGGCGTGTTCCCGCCCCAGCTCGCGACGACCTACCGCGACGTTCCTGTAGGCGAGGCGATCGGGTACGGCTACCGCGAGACCGTGGCCGTCACGAGTCTCATCGTCGGCTTCCTGGGTGACCTGGTCACCGGGGGTATCTCGCCGCGCTCCATGGGGAGCATCGTCACGATCGGCGAGGCCTCGGGACAGGCGGCCGCGGCCGGTATCGACCAGTTCCTCCGCTTCATGGCGCTCTTCAGCGTGAACCTCGCGGTGCTGAACCTGCTCCCGATTCCGGTGCTCGACGGAGGCCATCTGGTCTTCCTCGGCATCGAAGCGGTGCGTGGCGGCCGCGGTCTCACCGTGGAGCAGCGCCTCAAATGGAGCAACGTCGGATTCCTGATCGTCGTCGGAATCATGGTGTGGGCCCTGTCCAACGACTTCCTGCGCCTGCTGGGGCTCTGACGCCTCCGGAGGGGAGCTGAGGGGAGCTACAGTAGACTGAGCTGCGCGGGCCCCGCCCGCTTCCGGATCTCTTC